>JAQWDG010000116.1 GCA_028705545.1 Methanoregula sp.
TCTGTCTTTTCCGGTGCCATAGTCGGTACGCTTTTTTCCTGGATATTGCGAAATAAGGGTGCAGGAGATAATAGAACCTGCGATTCTGACAACGAAGATTACATCCCGAAGAAACTGAGGATCCGGCGTTTGGGGTCCTTATAGAAGATCCGTGCCCCGTCCTTTATATTCCGGACATCCTCGATGGTGTAAAGGATGTCGGGATATTCCCTGGAGAAAATGGAAAGCAGCCGGGAGAGCTCTTTTCTCGGGACGATCATGAAGATGATGCTGACGGTCCCGGAGAAACTTCCCGTGCCTTCGATCCGGGTCATACCATAGCCGAGCGTCGAGAGCCGGGTCATGATAGGCTGCGGGTCGGCCGGGGTGATGAGCCGGACGATCACGTACCCGATCGAGATGAGGTTCTCGATTGCCATGCCGAGCACTGTGCCGATACCATACCCTGCAAGGTAGGCAAAGAGGTTCCAGTACTGGGTGAGATTTGTGAGCACGAGGCCGGTCGAGATCAGCCAGATACCGGTCTTGATGATTCCGACGTAGGCAGCAAGGTTCGCGTGCCCCTTGCTGATGTAGATCGTCCTGACCGATTCAAGGCTGGCCTCGGCAATCCGGGCGATGAGGATCAGAATGGGGATGGCTGCAAGGGAACAGAACTGACCGAAATCCACGGGTTTTACACCTTCTTAACCTCAAATGTCAGACTGCTGAAGTACGTATACCTTGCGGCATTTTTTGGGCAGTAGCGGACAAAACGCACGGGTACCGCGTCCGCCCGGCCGGAGATTATGGGGGGGTGACCCCCTGCCTGAAAAAATAACAGGAGGGGGGGGTGATCCCCCTGTTCAGGTCATGAGGGGGGAGGGGGTACCCCCTACCCCCCCTCCCCCATTTGCCGCAGGACAACGCTCCGGTTCCGACGAAGGTTCCACAAGAAATACACGATCCGGGGCGGGGACCGGGGGGGTGGGTACCCCCCACCCGGGCCGGCACAGGGGGAGGGGGGTGGTCCCCTCCCTCAGGTCATGGTGGGGTGGGGGTACCCCTGCCCCCCTCCCCCCTTTGGCCACAAACCATAATCACGATCCGAAGAACGTTCCACAGGAAACGCAGGATCCCGGTATGGATACTTCAAAGGAGCTCCCCGCGTTTTTTCGCCACCTTAATGCCGTTCCGTGTCCAATATGCACAATAACAGCGAAGGCGAACCTGACGTGGTCTTCCGGTGCCAGCAGTGCGGGGAATGCTGCAGTTACATGGGCGATATCATCGGTATCGATGAGAAGACTGGTCCTGATACCTACCGGATCCGGTTCTCTGTTACCGGTGAAGAACGGATAGTAACCCTTGACCCGGACAAAAAAGACCTGTTTTTGACCCGTGAGATCGCGCAATCGCATCCTATGGCCTGCCCGTTCCTCAGATTCCGCGACAACCGGGCGTTCTGCACGGTCCATGCCACCAGGCCCGGACTCTGCCGGCAGTACGGGTGTTTCCGGGTCCTCATCCTCGACAGTGACAGCCAGCATATCGGAAGGGTACAGGAGGGGTCACGGATCTTTTTTTCCCCTAACCCCTCCCTCCACGAACTCTGGGACCGGGAAGTAAAGGGAACGGACATTTCCGATGAGACGGAATGGGAACGGTACGTAAGGGACGTGTTCTCCCGTGCAGGTTATCGTGTGGTAATCTGACCCGGACGTTTCTCCGACATAATCTGAGAGCTCCCGTACCGTGCCATCTTCGACAAACGTCCGCTCTTTTTCATTGGTAAATTTCTCTTTTTGCACACTTTTTAAAACAAGAATTTTCGCATTTTTTGAGCCAATAAACCGTATACATGTTTATGGATAACCCGAGGATATCCGGGTTTACGCCGGGAATGGCAGGAGAATTTCCGGGAAAAAAGGCGTGACCAGGGCAGGGAGCACTTTCACTGTCCATGGCCGGTCCCTTATCCCGTGAAATGATGAAAAAACCGGGAATGAGAAGGGGAGTGCATCTTGCGATTGGCCTTGTGGCCTTCTGCTGTTACGCGTACCTGGGGCATCTTTTGCAGGACATCCCGCAGGGGACGCTTGCGTTCGGGCTCCTTGCGGTATTTGTCGGTTCAATGCTGCCGGACCTGCTGGAGCCGCCGACAAGCTCCCGGCACCGGGGTTTCTTCCACAGCAAAAAGATGCTCAAAGGGACCGGGATCCTCTTTGTTGGGGCAGTATTTCTCTGGCTGCTGCCGGAGATACCCTCGAAAACCGTACCCTTTGTGCTGTCCGCTCTCGCTCTCGGGTACCTGCTCCACCTCGCGGCCGATTCGGTTACCCCGCGGGGGCTGCCGAGATAAAAAAAGTTTTTTCGACGATTTTAGTGACCGGGCTCACTCTTTTCAAGCGCCGTAAGTACCGCTGCACCGAACTCCCGGGTGCCGGTCGATCCGCCGAGGTCCCGGGTCCGGGTACCCGAGGCAAGCACGCCTCCTATCGCGGATTCAATCCGTTCAGCCCCCCTGCTGTCGCCGAGATAGGTAAGGAGCATGGCGGCGCTCCGCAGGGCGGCGATGGGATTAGCAACGTCTTTGCCGGCAATATCCGGGGCACTCCCGTGGACCGGCTCGAAAAGGGCGTACCGGTCGCCGATGTTTGCGCTCGGGACAAGGCCCAGTCCCCCGACAAGGTAGGAGGCAACATCCGAGAGGATATCGCCAAAGATGTTCGTAGTCACGATCACATCGTAGGCCTGCGGGTGCTGGAGGACATCGAGAGAGAGGGCATCGATGAACTTCTCATTATACGATACGCCTGCCTTTTTCGCCTCTTCAATACAGATGTCGCGGAAGAAAACATCGGATTTGAGCACGTTCGCCTTGTGCCCGATGGTGAGCCGGCCCTGCCGCTTTTCGGCCAGCCGTATCGCCTCCCGTGCAATCCTCTCGGTTCCGTTCCGGGTCACCACCCGGAGCGTGGTCGCCCGGTCCGGGCCCCGTTCCTCGACGCCAGAGTACAGCCCCTCGGTATTCTCCCGCACGATCATGATATCAAACCCGTTGGCCTTCACCGGCCGCAGGTTCGCGTACAGGTCGAGCGCCTTTCTGATCCGGAGGACAACGCTCTGGTAATCCTTCATCGGCGGGGTGGTTATCGCCCCAAAGAGGATTGCATCGGCAGTTTTCAGGGCCGCGATATCGGTATCCCCACAGGGACAGCCGGTCTCCTCCCACCGCCCGTAACCCACTTCGACAGGGAAGTACTCGTATTCCGGGTGGAGCAGGAAAAGCGCTTTTTGTGCGACCGGGATCACCTCGTGCCCGATCCCGTCGCCTTCGACAACGGCAATCCTCGTCATTGGTTCCTCCATTGGCTGACCAGATCCTGCACGGAGCGGGCGATCGTTGCGGGACTTGCCCCCCAGTGGACAACGGCCCCGAACTTCCCGTTCCAGGTACGGATGCCCTCACGCTCGGACCGGCAGCACCGGGCAATGAACGGTTCGTTGTCGACCTGTTCCAGGGGGCAGATGTTTTCGAGGGTAAAGTCCTCGCCGTAACATTCGGTGCAGAGCTGCGATGCCGTCATGCACCCGGCCACCCGGTCGCCGCCGTGGAGCGCATCGGCATCCAGTGTCCGGGTAAACCCGGCTGCCCGGCAGGGATAGATATCGGCGGGTATGCCGGTAATGTCCCGGACATGATGCTCGAAGGTAACCGAGAGCTCCCCGAAGAGCCCTGCCGCCTCCAGTTCCCGTATGCAGGCTGAAAGGGTAGGCCGGGGCGGGACCACGTCATAGACGTGAATGGGCAGGAACTCCGAGAGGTCGGGATCGAGAACAAAGGTCATGTTCTCTTCGAGGCTCGTAAAGACCGTGCAGCGGTACCCGCTCTCCTGCGCGAGCCGGACGAGCCGGGCACGGTCGTGGATCTGGACCTTTTCCGGGTACCGGTACACCTCGTCCGGGGTGGCAAGAACCTGGGACAAGCGGATATCCCGCATGACGGTCTTTTGGGCCTGGTCGGTGACAATCTCGATAACTTCACACCCCTCCGGGGTCTCCCGCACGAGATACCGGCTCAGGGCATAGACCCGGTCACCGCAGGGTTTTGCCGAGGCATACCCCACATACTTGCAGTGCTCGGGGAAGATCACGGGTGATCCCTCCAGTACTCGACAAGGCCGCCGGCTTTGAGGATATCCTGCATCCGTACCGAGAGCGGCCGGATCGGGTGGCGTTTACCCCCGGCTTCGACCCATCCTTTTGTAAGATCGAATGCAACCTCGCTTCCCGCTTCGCAGGAGAGGTCGCACTCGATGAGCGGCAGGCCGATGTTGATCGCATTCCGGAAAAAGATCCGGGCAAACGACGGGGCGATCACCGCGACCACGCCGGCCTCGCGGAGGGCGATTGCCGCCTGTTCGCGGGACGACCCGCACCCGAAGTTCTTCCCGGCAACGATCACGGCCCCGTTGAGCCGCGGAGCGATCCCCGGGTCGAGATCTTCAAAGATATGCGTTGCCCAGATGCTCCGGTCCTTTGTCCTCAGGTACCGCCCGGCGATGATGACATCCGTATCGATATCGGAGGGGAGGCAGACCGCGGTTCCCTTTCCCTGCATCATACCGCCTCCGGTGAGGTGATCTCGCCTTTTACGGCACTTGCTGCAGCCGTTGCAATGGACCCAAGGTAGATCTCCCCGCCAACGCCCATTCGGTTCTTGAAGTTCCGGTTCGCTGTCGAGAGGCAGATCTCACCCTCGCCGAGCACACCCATGTGGTACCCGATGCAGGGGCCGCAGCCGGGGGTTCCTATCGTACAGCCCGCTTCGATGATATCAACGAGCACCCCGGTCCGGATCGTCTTTTTTAAGACCGCTGCCGAGGCCGGGACCACGATGGTGCGGACGGCAACCTTCTTTCCCTTTACCAGCCGGGCGAATCGGGCGAGATCGGAGTACCTCCCGTTCGTGCACGTCCCGACAAAGACCTGGTCGAGGGCAAGTCCCGCGAGGTCTTCGACAGGCCGGCTCGTGTCCACCCGGTGGGGAATGGCAACCAGCGGGACGATATCGGCAAGATCGAAGTCAAGTTCCTGACCATAGGTGCACGGTTCGGGAACCTGCACCGTGCCGCTCCTGCCCTGTTCCCTGAGGTAGCGGATCGTCACATCGTCTGCATAGAAGAGCCCGGCCTTTGCCCCGGCCTCTACCGAGAGGTTTGCAAGGACGAGCCGTTCGTCCATGGAAAGAGAACTGACACCCTCTCCAACAAATTCGAGTGCCTGGGAGGTAGCCCCGTCCATACCGAGCTTTCCCACATAAGCAAGGGCAAGGTCCTTTGCCTCGGCAGCGCCCGATAATTTCCCGGTAATGTGAATACCCACCGATGCGGGAACCTTAAACCACGTCTCCCCGGTGAGCCAGATCGCGGCCATGTCGGTAGCACCGACACCAGTGGCAAACGCCCCGAATGCCCCGGGCGTGACACTGTGGGAGTCTGCACCGACCACGATCTCCCCGGGCAGGATCGCGTCCTCGCACATGATCTGGTGGCAGATACCGCAGCCGATATCGGAGAACTGCATGGACTTTTCGCGTGCGAACTCCCGGAGTTCGTGCTGGAGCGTCGCCGTTGTGCTGTTGTTCGCCGGCACGATATGGTCGAACTGGAGGTAGTACCGCGTATCCTTCCCGAACCGGTTTCCCCCCATCCGCCGCCATGCTTCAAGCGCAAGGACACCGGTCCCGTCGTGGGCATATGCCCGATCCACCTTACGGTCAACATAGTCCCCCTCAGGGGCGCGAAGGATCCGTTCCGAGAGCGTGCTCATGAAGGTGTCTCCGCTTGTGCCCGCCGGATCAGTTTCTGCAGGAT
>JAQWDG010000117.1 GCA_028705545.1 Methanoregula sp.
TCCGACATCCCGATCTCATGCATGAACGTGACGAGGGCGAACCGCGCGGGGTGGGGGATACTCTCCCCCCGCTTCACGGTCGCCATCAGGGCGGCGATACAGGGCGGGAAATGCGATTCCGTCACAGTCCCATAATCCGTCTGCACCGTCTCCTGATACTGGGCGAACAGGTCGGTGATCACCGGGGTCAACAAAACCCGGATGTCCGGGTGGACATCGATTGGCAACCCGGCGGAGATCTGGTGCCGAATTCGGGCTTTGAAGATATCAGTAGTACTGTCGGCCGGCATCGTGACCTGCCCGCCGGTTACCGGCATGTTGACCAGTTTGAATTTCGGATCTTTTTTCAACCCTACCGACATCGGCAAGTAGTCAATGACGGAGATCCGGGTGGACGCGACCGGGAACCCGAACTGTTGTTGCAATTCCAATTTCATATGGTCCGGCTCTCCCACATACGCTTTGTAGATCCGGTCGGTCTCATAGGCGATAAACTTCGTAACCACGCTCCGGTTATACGTTGCACACGATACCAGGAGGCGGGCGAGGTGGTAGGAGAACAGTTCGTGGTCGGCCGTGAGCGGGAGGGTGAACGGAGGGACTTTCTTGACGCCGTGTAACGCGCACCGTATCCGGTGTTGTGCGTGTTCCAGAACCAGGGTGCCGAACTTCGTCTGCAACATCTCCTGTAACGGCATCTCCATCATTCGGGATTGCCGCACATACTGTTTCGCCACCTCGATGAACGGATACTTGGCGTACTCAGTCACCCGCATGTAAAAGAGATAGGAAATGGAACTATTTAGATATATTGATCACCGACGGCGTTTTCGCCGGAAGAACTTGTTTTCCATCTTCCGAATCTTTTGATAATACTCCGGATCATCTGCCAGATTCTTCTTCACCGTCTTCTCCGCAGCAACCCGATCGGTTCCATCGACACCGAGTTCAGACGCAACACCGTAATCCAGATCGACACCAGTATACATGCGTTTGCGGATCATCCCCGTCTTATAATTATTATAGGTTCGTGACATCGTTAGCACCGTTGTTGAGTGTTGTCCTTGCACATGCGCTTGAACGTCAGTGCAAGGGAGGCACGTCGTTTCAGCCGACCGGTGACCAAAATCGTTGCATTGCCAACGGTCGTCGGATTTCGAATCGTGGTTCCGACGTCGGCCCGTTGTATTTCACGGAGGAGCGTGATCGGGATACGTTTTGATTCGGGGATGCCGAGATCATGAGATAACGCTCCCTTTTTGATCTTCGCGTCCTGTATCCACCGGGTGGTCGACATGCACTCAGTAATTGTATGCCGCCCTTAATATACGTTGCGCCGGATAAAAGTGGTCATACAAAAGTATGTCATTTTGTAAGTTAATAGTTAGAAGAGAAAGAGTATCAGGGTCCGGGATTCCCGGACGTATGACCCCACAGAAGAGGGTTACTCGGCGCCGTCGCCCTCGGCCGGCTCACCGCAGGCGAAGAGAACGTCCTTCTCGCTGACGATCTTTCTCCCGGCATGGTTCGCAGCCATCTGGGCCTTTGCAGCGATCTCACGAATATAATCCTCGGCCTTCAGACGAATGACGCCGACAGCCTTCTTGCCGATCCTGTTCTCACCATCGTTGCGCGATACACGGAGCACAGCCGCGTTAGAGAGTCCACGTTTTTCGGTTTCCATAAGATTTCACCATTCTATAGGTTTCATAAATGGACTTATATACTTTTCGGTGTATTGTCATTAAAACAAAATGATTCTTTGAAAGACAAAAGGTTCCCCATCGGAATGTTTATCCCCTCGCAAATCAGATAGAATAAGCGGCGAATTGCGCAACCGTGCACAATTCGGGAAATCGCGAAAGGTTCGTATGAAGGTGGATGGAATGACAGGTAATCAGGAAACGGGGAAGCGGAAACGGGGGCGGCCGCGCAAAACAGTCACCGATGCAGCGGGTTCGGAATCGGCATCAAAACCGGCGAGGAAACGACGAACTCGATTGAATTCAAGCGAAGAGCAACCCGCGGTCGTCGTTCCCGGAACGGACGATGATGATTCGGGTGCCGCACTGGAGAATCTTGCGGCGTTCGTCGACACTCCTGAACCACCGGTGTTCGAACGGCGGCGGCGGTACCAGTTTGTGATGGACGAGAACACCCGGCACCTGCTCGGTATCCACGCGCATCGTGTTAATGTCACGGCAGGTTATATTGTGAACGAACTGGTGAAGAAGTATTGCCGGGGTGAGATCGACGTTCAAGTTGACCGGGAGAACGCTGACGGGTGGCTTGACCATATCGACGGGACCGAAATGCCGCAGGAGCGGCCAATATAAAAAAGATGGGGGACGTTATCCCCTTATTTTCGTTTGTACTGTAGTTTGCCGATATTCTTCAGCAGGTTCTCGACCACGGTCGAATTGACGACCCGGTTGACCGGGATCGCGGTCTTCTTCTGTTTCCGGGCCTGTGATGTTCCGGCATACCGATCGATTGCCATGTTGATGTACTTCTTCAGGGTCTCGTTCTCCGGCATCTGATTCGGTTTCGCCCCGTTCTCATAATACTGAGACATCAGAATTTTATTGGAATCATAAAACTGGTGCAGCGTCTTCTTCGGTTTCGTCTGCGCGAACCGTTCCCGGATATAGATCATATAGGGTTTTCGCATCGATTTCGCTGCATCTTCTGGGATCAGCATATATTTACCGTTCGCCCGGCGAACGCCGTAGAACGTCTCTTTGTTGCGCAGGAAATATTCACTGTATTCTGTCGGCACTTCATCGTCATACGTCCGTCCGGTCTCCACCTCCTCCTCCCAATGAGGATGGGTTTGCCGATACTCCAGCAGATAATATTTGAGAATATCTCCGCTACACTTTTTCGGTTTGCACACACAGCCGATCCGGATATCCCGGTCAACCCGCGAGAGTTGCGGAATGAACTGGATGGCGTTTGTAGTTCCAAACAAATGTTCCAGTTCGTACTTCTCGATCGCCGTCTCCCGGTCGAACGCCGTCTCCCCATACGGATACGGGTTGACGAACGCACCCGACCGATTCATCTTCTCACCCGACCGGGATGGGGTTTTAAAATTTCGCCGTTGCCGTCCGATATAGATGTCGCCCGGCCGCGTCCCGAAATCGGGGGTAAGCAGGACGTTCACCACTGTAACATTGCCAAGATCGCTCATGCTCGATATCACCTCATAGTCAATATATTTAGATGTATGGATCTCCTCCTATATGTAACTTGCGAGCAAACCAGAGGAAATCAAAAAGAGGGGTTATTCTATCGTTTTCTCGGCGAGATGCCGGATCAAATATTCTTTGAGCACGTCGCCGTGACAGGGGGCGGGTGCGCACCAGCAGCCGAGCCGGATCGTCGTGCCCCGGTCCAGGAGGTCCGGGACTTTGTTGACCAGTCCGGTCGAGATCAGATAGTCGCGATACTTCGCGATCACGTCGTTCCGGTCGCCGTGAACGCCGATCTTGAACGGGTTAGCGAAGGGGGATTGCGGATATTTGCCGAACCGGCGCCCGATATAGATGTCGCCCGGCCGCGTCCCGAAATCCGGCGTCGTCTTAAGGTTGACGACCTCGATCTGGTAGGATGTCATGTCATACCCTTTTACATTTAGAGATAAAAAGGTATCGAACCGATGAGAAAAGTATATCTTCTCATCAATCGACCTTATTGTACAGGTGTTGTTATGGATAACCATGCATCCGACGCTCTCTTGATCGAAAAATATCGCCCGCGACGGGTCGACGATCTCATTGACAACTGTCTCGTCGACGCCGGGATCAACTTCCGCCAGATTGTCGAACACCCGTTCTCGATGCCCCATATGCTGCTCCACTCGACCTCGCCCGGTACGGGAAAATCGACGGCCATCCGGGTGTTGGTGGACGCGCTGGGGGCCGACTATTCGTTCATCGACGGGTCGGTCGAGACCGGGATCGACGTGATCCGGGGCCCGAAAGTTTCTGAGTTTGCGCGAACCCTACCGATGAACCCGAACGTGCCGAAGATCATCCACATCGAGGAGGCCGACCGGCTGACGCCGCAGGCGCAGGACGCGCTCAAAGATAAAATGGACCGGATGGTCATAAGCAACATGTGTCGGGTCATCATCACGTGTAACCGGGTCTACCGGCTCAGCGACACCCTGGTCTCCCGGTGCAAAGGGGCGACAGCCAACATGAGCAACCCGGACAAACAACGGATTTATACGATGCTGATGACGGTCCGGGACGGGGAACGGCTCGATCTGACGACCAACCAGATCTGGGAGATCGTCAACGCCTTCTACCCGGATATCCGGAGCATGATCCACGCCCTCCACTCGTATATGACGAGCGGCACGTATACGCTGGAGACTCCGCGGGTGATCGCGAACACGATCTATACGGCGATCATGACGAAAAACTACGACGTTGCGCTCGACCACGCGTATCGGCGGGACATCGATCACCGGGCCATCCTGCACCGGATCTGCGACCTCGTCTATTACAGCGACGATCTGCCGACGTTCAAGGCAAAACTGCCCTACCTCCGCGTCATCGCGCAAACCGATTATGAGATCGCCATGAGTGCGAAACCGGAGATCGCGTTCCTGGTCGGAGTCGGCAACATGGTTGAGGTCTGAACATGCCGTTCCAGATGGCCGGCCGGATCGTTACGACCGACAACCCGCACAGCATCGATCCCGACGATGTCAAGAACGAGTATATGCTCCACCTGATTCTTGCGTCCGGCAATCTGGAGGCGGCGAACCGGCTGGACAAGTATACCTACAAGGTCGATCGCCGGATCTATACCGCGTTGCTGATCGCGGAACTCGGCGCGTTGCCGAAGACGCCGCGGTGGGCGTGGGCGAAGAAAAATCCGAAGAAAGCGTCGACGGCCCAGATCAATCTGCTAGTCGACCGCTACCTGACGGCGGTCGCGCCCCGGCTCGCCATCAGCCCGGACAAACTGCACGACGACGCGTTTGCCCTGATGCTCGATGCGGCGAAGAACAAGGAGACGGGGAAACAGGTCGTCGAGATGATGCTGGATGAACTCCACGCCAGTCCTGACGAGTATCAGAAATTCAAGATCAACAAGAAACCGGCGGTGGTCCAGCAGGCGTTGTGGTAACCTTTATCACATTACAGATCGTATTTTTTTGTAACATAGTCCGGTAGTGTAGTGGTCAATCATGCAGGGCTTTGGACCCGGCGACGGCGGTTCGAATCCGCCCCGGACTACTAAGAAAAAAAAAAGATTAGAAGACGAAGACCACCACGATGATCCCGGCGATGATGGATCTGATCGCCCCGACCGTCACAACGCTCTCGATGTTCATACGTCAGTAGCGCGGAGACCCCCGGTTTCAACCGGGGGAGGAAGCGCGTCAATCCCCTCCAATACCTTTATTATCGATGCGAACGTATATAAAGGTAATGCGTAACAAAACGTATCGATCGGTTTCCAACTACCTGCGGCTCAGCCACCGGCAGTTCTACCTGATCGATCGTCTTGCATGGCATTCAAAAAATTTGTACAATGTTGCTCTGTACAACATCCGGCAACATTACTATGAGTGGCAGGAGAACGCAACATATCTGACCGGTGTTCGGCCGGACATTGTGAGCAAGGTCGATATCCTGATCGGATCGTTCCTTCCGTATACGCGATCGAAAGATTTCCCGTATAAGGATATTTCGAACTATGCTCGGACACGGCCGAACGAGAATTATTCGTTGCTCCACAGTGATGCTGCTCAGCAGACTATCAAAAGTGTCGAAGAAGCATACCATTCGTTCTTCGAACTTCTCCAGATGTATCATCGCGGCGAACTGTC
>JAQWDG010000118.1 GCA_028705545.1 Methanoregula sp.
ACGTACAAGGACAAGGACGGGAACGTGATCGTCTCGGAACAACCGGTCGATCTCGGTGATGCAATAACAACCAGGGACACCGACAGCCAGCCCGATCTCCTTCCGATAATTGCAGTCGTCCTTGTCATCGCACTGGCCTGCGGTGGATATCTCTACATGAGAAAGCGGAAAAACCAGTAAGAGACTACCCTGTCATGCCGCCGGTTATCCAGTTTTCCGATGTAGTAAAGGTCTACCCGCTCAGGGCAGGCGATGTCGTTGCCCTCAGCCATATCTCCTTTGAGGTGGAGCACGGGGAGTTCATCTCGATTATGGGGCCCTCGGGATCGGGCAAGTCGACGCTCTTAAACCTCATGGGCTGCCTCGACACCCCGACGTACGGGGATATTTTTATCTCCGGGATCGGTGTCCGCGCCATGAGCGATGTCGAGCTCACAAACCTGCGGAGGGACCGGATCGGGTTCATCTTCCAGTACTTCAACCTCTTTCCCCTCTTAAACATCGTCGAAAATGTCAGTTTTCCCCAGATGCTCAAGAGCCAGCAGCAGGTAGATGAGAAAAGAGCTGTTGAGGTGCTGCGGGCTGTCCAGCTGGACGAGCACCTCTATACCCATACGCCGCTCGAATTATCCGGCGGCCAGCAGCAGCGGGTTGCGATCGCCCGGGCACTCATCAACGACCCCGATATCCTGCTCTGCGACGAACCGACCGGTAACCTCGACTCAAAGACCGGGGCAAGCATCATGGAACTCATGATCGACCTGCACCGGAAAGGCTCCACGATCATCGTAGTCACGCACGACCCGAACATTGCCGAGTACACGGACCGCACGATCCGGATTGTTGACGGGAGGATTGCAGAATGACCGGGATATTCTGGGAGATCTCGAAACGAAATATCCGGATCCATATGCTGCGGTCGAGCCTTGCGATGCTCGGGATCATCATCGGTGTCGTTGCCATTGCATCCATGGGAATCCTCGGTAACACTATCGTCCAGGAGGTTTCTTCCAGTCTCTCGTCAGTGGGAGACAGCGTGATCGTGACCCCGTACGCCGGCGGGGGCGGCGGGTTCGGCGGGGGCGGCGGTTCAAACAATATGTACCTCACCAACCAGAACTTCCAGCAGATAAAAAGGTCGGTTGCGCCGAATGTAGCCATACCCGTCATGTCGACCTCCGCGCATATGAAAGTGGGCGTGGGCAGCGACGATATCGTTGCAGCGATTTACGGGCTTCCCCCTGACGATACGAAAAAACTGCTCCCCGATCTCGAAGCCGGCGATTACAGCAACGGGAACTCCGGCTGCCTGGTCGGGACAACGTTTGCCAAAGACCATAACATCAAGGTAGGTTCCCGGATCTCGATCGGGCAGAACGGGGAATACGGTACGCTCCGGGTAACCGGTATTATCAAAGAACGGGGAATGAGCTTCGATATCAGCACCGACAATGCCCTTGTCGTGACCAAGGACTGGTTCGAGAACGCTTTTGACCGGTCGAATGACGAGTTGAACGAAGTCGTCGTCAAGGTGACAAAAGGGGATACCGCCGATATCAAAACCACCATCGAAAAACAGCTCAACCGGAACACAAAGGACAAGACAGTTTCCGTGATCGACAGCAAGGCAACGCTTGCATCCATCTTCGAAACATTCGGCATGATTACCACGTTTGTCACGGCCATTGGCGGGATTTCGATGATCGTTGCCGGTGTCTCCATCTTTAACATTATGATGATGTCCGTAAACGAGCGCATAAAAGAGATCGGGATCATGAGGAGTATCGGCACCCAGAAAAAGGAGGTGATGAGCATGTTCATCTACGAGGCTGCCATCATTGGTGTGGTCGGGAGCGTGATTGGAGGACTGCTCAGTATCGTCGCGGGCTATGCAATAAGCTCCCTGATGTTCAGGACTACCGAGTATCTCTTCACCGTAGCGAGCATGTTATCGGTTGCCGAAGGTGTCGGGTTCGGGATTGTTATCTGCATTCTCTGCGGGCTGTATCCTGCGTGGCAGGCGGCAAACCTTAACCCGATCGATGCCCTGCGGCATGAATGACGGCTTAACCTACAGGGGGCGTCCCCGCCCGGGGGATTACTCCTTTTTAAAACCGTTTATGCGCTGCCTATGCACCTGCAGGCTTTGGCAGGGACGTTTGTTTGAAATCCGCTGTCGGAGATATCCTTACTGGTGGATCGGGCCGGTAAACATATGCCCGGAATGCCGCTTTTTACCAAAAAATAAAATAAGCAACAGGTTTCATTAAAAAAACATGTTTGTTCCAACGAGGCTCTTTTTCACCAAGGGGGTGGGTATCCATAAGGATCGTCTTGCATCGTTCGAACTGGCTTTAAGAAAAGCCGGTATCGAAAAATGCAACCTCGTGTATGTGTCAAGTATCTTCCCGCCAAAATGCAAACAGATCCCGACAAGGAGCGGTCTTAAGGAACTCCAGTCCGGCGGCATTACGTTCTGCGTCATGGCAAGGAACGAGACAAACGAACCAAACCGCCTGGTCTCGGCAGCAGTCGGCCTTGCACTCCCCAAAGATGTCGAAGAGTACGGGTACCTCTCCGAACACCATGCATTTGGCGAAACACAGGACAAGACCGGGGAATATGCCGAGGATCTCGCGGCAACGATGCTTGCAACCACGCTCGGTATCGAATTCGACGCGAATGCCGCGTGGCAGGAGCGGGAACAGACCTATAAGGCAAGCGGCAAGATCATCAGGACAAAACATGTCTGCCAGTCCGCACAGGGCGACAAGAACGGGCTGTGGACAACGGTCATTGCAGTAGCGGTTTTTCTCTGATATTTTTATAAAACGTAAGTGCCAAATAGGGCAACCCCATATTTTCTGGTATGAAAGCGATCGGTTTTCTCGTGGCAGCCATTCTGGTCTGCCTTGCTATTGCCTGTGCCGGATGTACGAGCTCGTCGTCACCGACTGCACAAACAGGATCCGACAGTACGACTGCTTCTTCCGGTTCATCATCATCGGCCCTTACCACCAGTCCGACCGATGCGATGCCGAAAAACATTGCCGTCACGATTACTGTGGATGAGAAGGATTATCTTGGCAAGATCCCGGTCAAGTTTGACGGCGGCCAGGGGCAGGGCAATGTTAAGAGCATCACCTGTACGCTCATACGGGCTGACGGAACAACCCAGACCATGACGCTTGGTTCCAACAAGGGAGACCAGATAAATCTCGATGGAACCCGGGGCAGCGGCTCCCTTACCGGACAGGCAGACCGGGTCCAGGTTTTCGTTACGATGAATAACGGCCAGACCTACAAAGTTGCCGATGTCCTCCGCGAGTATCGTTCCCGTGCATAAGGAACTGCGGACTCTTTTTTTCCCGGTGTGTTCAACAATATATCGCTATGCAGGTGAACTGGCGCAGGATCCCGGCTGCACACAACTCCTTTGCCGTGCTTGCTGCCGCATGCGAAACTGCCGGATGGCACCTTAACCCGGTCACTGCACCAGACCACGATGTCACCTGTTATTCCCTCAATTCGATAAACGAACACCGCTACCGTGACGAGATCGCAGACGCGGACTGTATCACGATTGTCGGCGGCCCGCATGCAACTGCCTGCTACCGCGACGTTGCTGCATACGCTGACTACGTTATCGTTGGTGAGGGAGAATACACCCTTCCACGGCTGCTCAATGAACTCGGTGCAGGCCAGAACGGGCATATCCCCGGGGTAGCTGCGCAGGACTGGTACGAACCGGCCCGGACCAGCGTCAGGCTCGATGCATACCCGGCATTTTCCGAAGTAAAAGGATATATCGAGATTTCCCGGGGCTGCCCGTTTGCCTGCGGTTACTGCCAGACCCCCCAGATCTTCGGTCACTGCATGCGGCACCGGTCCATTGACGCAGTTGTGCGGTATGCAAACCGACACTCACAGGTACGGTTTGTCACACCGAATGCATTTGCCTATGGATCCGATGGCATCCACCCGCGCTTTGACAAAGTAAAAAAACTCCTTGAAGGGATCGACCGCGATATCTTTTTCGGGACGTTCCCGAGCGAAGTCCGGCCGGAATTTATCTGCAACGAGTCGCTTGCCCTGGTTACCGATTACTGCACGAACACGAAACTCCATTTCGGTGCCCAGTCCGGGAGCGATACCGTCCTCTCCCGGCTGCACCGGGGCCACACGGTTGCCGATGCAATCCGGGCAGCGGAACTCTGTCACGATGCCGGCATTACGCCGATAGTGGATTTTATTGTCGGGTTCCCATTCGAAACCGATGAGGAGCAGGAACAGACCGTCGAAGCTGTTAAGACCGTTGCACGGAGGGGAAACGTCCATCTCCACCGGTTCATCCCCCTCCCGGGCACTCCTCTCGCCGGGACGCATGCGCGATCGCTCCTGAGTGCAACGGAAAAAACCTGCGGCGCTCTTGCCCTCGGAGGAAGGTTGACCGGCTCGTGGAACGATCCCTCGGTAAGGTTTTATTAGACGCCGTTTGCAATAATATACCATGAAAGATGTGCTTTTATTAGCAGATCTCCATGGTCAATTCGGTAAAATTGATTCATTTCTGGAATTGAATCCAGAGGCTGTATTTATTGCAGGCGATATCACCAATATGGGCCCTGTGGACACTGTTGACGACGTGCTTTCACGTATTGACGTACCCTGTTTTGCGGTACCCGGCAACTGCGATCCAAAGGAGATCCTCGATACGCTCGAACACTCGGACGCCGTCTGTCTCCACGGTTCTGCAATGAATCTGGGGAAGATGACTCTTGTTGGTGTCGGCGGTTCGAACCCGACGCCGTTTAACACGCCGTTCGAACTGACCGACAAGCAGATCGACGATCTGCTCACCGGTGCAATGGCCAAGATGGAGAAGACCGTACACAACGTGCTCATCTGCCACGCTCCGCCCTACGACACACTCGATGTCGCAAACGGCGAGCACGTGGGCAGCCAGAGCCTTGCCCGCCACATCAACGACTTCGACCTTATCTGCTGCGCCCACATCCACGAGCAGCGCGGGGTAAAAGAAGTTGGCGGGACAAAAATCGTCAACCCCGGCCCGGCAATGGACGGCTACTGTGCCATGCTCCACTTCGGGACCGAGGCAAAAGACATTAAAATCGAACTCCTCACTGTCTAGACAGGACGAGTTCGAGATACGAGGCGAGGATCGGCTCGCCACTAATTCCCATCTCTTTTGCAAGTGTTGAAATTTTTGCCTCTGTACCGGTACTGCTCTCTTCGGCCATGATCTCGATCTCGACAAACGTGCCAAGACCTTCGACCGTGTCGAGCGCAAACGCTGCGTCGCCCAGCCGGTAGTTCTCCCGCCACTTGTTTACTTCGGCAGTCCGGGTAAACCCGAGCCGTAACAGGATTTTTTCAAAGACCTCGCCGGATTCTATCGTGGTGTTGAGTTCCTCCCGGGCCTTGAGCCCGTATTCTTTGAGTTTTTTTCCTTTGTAGGTCAGGAGCGTGTGGTCGCCGTAATACCGGACCCTGAGCGCCTCGTCGGTTTTGCCAAAATCCCGGTGCGGGGCATTGTAATAGAGATCGTGCTCGTGGTCTTTGCCGGTAAACTCAGCTCCTTTTTCCCTGAGGCGCTCCCGGACGGGATCGAGCGAGGGTACCTCCACCTTGAGTTCTATTTCAAGCATAGTCGTGCCACACTTTTATCTGTCCCTGTTGTGACTTAATATAGACAGGTACGATTATGGCAATAAAGGAAGGAGATTTTGTAAAGCTCAGTTATACCGGCAGCGCAAACGGCATGGTCTTTGATACCACCGATGAGGATGCAGCAAA
>JAQWDG010000119.1 GCA_028705545.1 Methanoregula sp.
GAAGCCGAAAAGCACGGTTTCTCGTTCGTAGAACTGGACGGCACGATCGGTGTCATCGGGAACGGTGCGGGACTCACGATGTCAACCCTCGATCTCATCGAGTATTATGGTGGCAAGGCTGCGGATTTCCTCGATGTAGGTGGCGGGGCGGACAGCGAGCGCGTCATGCATGCGGTCCGTCTTGTCGCAAGCGTGCCGGCCGTAAAAGTGATCGTGGTGAACCTGCTCGGCGGAATTACCCGGTGCGATGAAGTTGCCAAGGGCATTATCTCTTCAGGTGTTTCCGTCCCGGTCATTGTTCGGATTGCAGGAACGAATGCTGACGAGGGCCGCAAACTCCTCTCGGAAAAAGGGTATGAGATGCTCGACACGATGGACCTTGTTGTCAAGAAGGCTGTGGAGGTTGTGAAATGATCTATGGGGACAAGAAGACCGGCATCATCGTGACCGGCGCTACCGGCCGGCAGGGCGAATACCACATCAACCTCATGAACGAGTACGCCCGCAAGGTCGGCGGGAAAGGCGTGGTTGCCGGGGTCACGCCAAAGAAGGGCGGACAGACCGTCCACGATGTCCCGGTCTACAACACGGTAAAAGAGGCGCTGCGCGAACACGATGCAACCTCAGGCGTCGTCTTTGTACCGGGCGGTGCTGCGGCGGACTCCATCATGGAGGCGGCAGATGCCGGCCTCGAACTGGTGGTGGCAATCACCGAGCACGTGCCGGTGCACGACACGATGAAGGCCATTGCTTATGCAAAGATGCAGGGCTGCGCAGTGATCGGCCCCAACTGCCCGGGCCTCCTCTCGCCCGGGGAAGTAAAGATGGGGATCATGCCGGCAGGGCTCTTTTCCCGGGGCAACGTCGGGGTCATTTCCCGGAGCGGGACGCTCACGTACGAGGTCGTGGACGAGCTCACCCGGGCCGGCATCGGGCAGAGCACGGTGGTCGGGATCGGCGGCGACCCGGTGATCGGCCAGACCTTTGAGGATGTACTTGCCCGGTTCGCGGAAGACCCGGAGACAAAAGCCGTTGTCCTTATCGGGGAAGTGGGCGGGAACCTGGAAGCGGAAGGCGCAAAGAGCACGGATGTCCCGCTTGTTGCTTATATCGCAGGCGTCTCGGCACCACCGGACAAACGGATGGGCCATGCCGGGGCAATCGTGGAAGGCGGGGAGAGCGATGCAAAGTCCAAGATCGCCCGTCTCAAAAAGATGGATATCCCGGTTGCTTCAAGGCCCTCGGAGATCCCGGATATGGTCAGGGACCTCTTCCGTTGCCACTGTTAAAACCGGAAGACTTTCAATAGCCCGATTCTTTTTTCATATGTTTTTTAGAATCCCCAAACGATTGCCAAGCCTTATTTCCGGGTCTGCCGGACGATAACGGATGCTTTTGCGTCAAAGGGATTAGTCCGTATCGCAAGGGAGAAGAGATACGGATAGTTCTTCTTCAGGTGCTTCATGTACGCAAGCCATTCGGGAACGAGCAGCCCGTATACCCGTGAGATATCCCCGGAGAGATGCGCATAATCGGATGCGGGAAGATCGGCAAGGGTCTTTCTCGCGGACAGTTCCTCTGCAAGGTGGAAGACTGCCTGGAGAAGTGGAGTAAAGCCCTCGTGTTCGATGATCTGCGGATTTTCAAAAAGGGAGAGCATGAAGATCTTACGGGAGGACAGGAATACTTCGAGTTTTTGGAGGTCAACGGATCTGCTGTCGATTGTTCCGGCATGAGCATGCAGGACCGCTGCCGCCCGGGAAAAATCCTCTTCCGACCATTCATCCGAGACCACCAGGACTGCCCGGATCTGATCTGCAGCAGGATCATGCACGGAAAAGCACCTGATGAGTCGGGTCCCGACTTCTGAAAAAAAGACACCGACTACCATATTGAGGTTCCTCATCCGGATGTCCCGTTCCCGTTTCTCTATCATCAGGTCAAGGGCGGATGCAGCAAGACCGACAAAACAGCCGACGCCGACAAGGATAATTCCTATCGTAAGCAGTTTGCCAACGGGGGTTTCCGGATAGATGTCGCCAAACCCCACCGTTGCAATGGTCACGACCACGAAATACAGGGCATCCAGCGGACTGCGGTGTTCAAACAAGATCATCCCCAGCATGCCGACAAGGATGACCACCATAAGAATGGCAAAGTAGATCCGGAACCGCAACCTGACGGAATTTGTCACACCCGGTTTTATTGAGGGCAACAGTATAAAACAGATTCCACTATTTTGGAAAATTTCCGGATACCCCCGACCAGATTCGAACTGGTGTCGCCGGATCCAAAGTCCTGCATGATTGACCGCTACACTACGGGGGTATGTGGGAGTAATATTGGAAACGGATTGTATTAAAGCGATAGGCAGCGGGAGGGTAAAAGTCTAACATGGACTATTCGGGATCCAATTTGGATCTTCCAAAAGAGGATGTTGTGGGAACGATAGGGAACAATTGTTCCCGAAATACCCTTCTCGCGACGGAGAACAATGCAGAAAATCTGGAAAATTCTGGAAATTTCGGAATAATTTTCTTGT
Source organism: Methanoregula sp. (assembly GCA_028705545.1). Taxonomy (GTDB): domain Archaea; phylum Halobacteriota; class Methanomicrobia; order Methanomicrobiales; family Methanospirillaceae; genus Methanoregula. The sequence continues at coordinate 2,543 of JAQWDG010000119.1, forward strand.
TTTGATCCTGTCAGTTTCCAAAATTTTCCGAAATATCCAAATTATGGTTAACCGGATTCCAGCACGATTCACGTTTACCGCTGCCAGAAGAAGAACCGGGTAGAGAAACAGGATCTTTCGGGGGTGAAAAAATACAAAAATTATCGATTTTTTGGGGGCCCATTAGTGTATAGCATTATATGGTTTATTCGCAGGGTGGATGGATCAATTAACAAGAGAGAAAAACCCAGAATACGGGGCATTTTCGGGATTCAACCATAATTCCAGCAGATTCGTAATTCCCGAAAATTCCGGCAGGTAGCAGGGAAAACCGAAGTAACCAGATTCCAGGAAAACACTTCAGCACTAGCACAAAAGAGATAAACCCGTTGCCGTATACTAAAAAAAGACTTCTTTTAAAGAAACGGACAGGACTGGAAATCAGTCATTATCGCTGGAAAGGGGGAAGAACTGCTGGTAGACCTGCCGGCGTTCGTCAATATCCGTATGGAGATAGACCTCGGTGGTCTTTATCGAGGTGTGGCCAAGGTTCTCCTGAACGACCCGGAGGTTCTTTGAGCGACGATAAAGTTCGCTTGCATAACTGTGCCGGATCTTGTGGGGCGTAATACCCGGCGGGGCGTAGTTCCGGAAGATATGCTGGACTGCCCGCGGGGAGATATGCTTGCCCTGCTGCCCGATAAAAAGGGGACCCGATATCCGGTTGCCGATAAATGCCCGGATCTCGGAAAGGGTTTCGTCATCGATAAAGACGATCCGGATTTTGTCACCTTTCCCCTTAATACGAATGGTGTGCTCCTCGAAATCGATATCCTCGATATTCATGTTACAGAGCTCGGAGACCCGGACACCCGTCGAGTAGATGGTCCGTACAATCAGCTTGTCCCGGGGATCCTGGATAGAATCAATCAGGCGGAGGACCTGGCTATGTTTGAGGTATTTTATTTCCTGCTGTTTGATCCGGGGGCGTTCGATGCCGCTCAAGGGGTTCGTTACGACAACGCCCTGAACGCAGAGGAACCGGTAGAATGAGCTCAGCGTCGAGATAATCCGGTGGAAAGTCTTGGGTTTGTAGGTCCGCATTGTCGAAACAAACGAGAGGAAATCCGTGATCATGGCAGGCGGGACATCGACGCTGGTGTCAAGCCGTGCATTCTCGAAATCCTTCCAGAAGAAAACAAGTTTGGTGATCTCGGTATGGCGGCGGAGCCAGACATAGTATCCGAAATGTTTGATCACCTGCTCATAACTGTCGAGCGTTCGCTTGGAGTAGTTCCGCATCCGCAGGTAGTTCCGGTAGCTCTTGAGCCACTCAGAAAAATACCCGCTTTCCATGGTCTATTCTATTTTTGCGCCAATAAATAAAGGTTTGCGCAGAATACCTATTCTGCGCACTCTCTGATTGAGAAAATTACTGAAAATTTCAGGATTTTTATCGGATCTACTGAAGGCCAAAACAGGGGTTCTTTTCATTTCAACAGGCAATTACACGATCATCACCACAAAAAGCCAGAGAAACGCGTCTGTGAGGATTTTACGTCGATAGAATCAGATCGGGCATCTAATTACCGAATTTGTCAGACAAAGAGCGGCTGACCAATCGTGATTTGCACAGACTTATACTGCGAAAAAAGGTACTCCAATTTGGATTTTCCAGATTTTTCCGAATTGCTTCTGAATGAGAAACTCCAAAAAACATCGGATTTTTCCTGCATGGTGAAATCCGATTTGTTTTTCCTCTTTCTTTTTAGGGATGTATCCCTGGAGAACAGACCGGACAAAAGGGCAATACCCGAATATTCCGGCCCTCAACATTTTACAGCCTCATATCAGGACGCAGGCATTACAAAACGAGCAAGATCCTGAAGCCGCAAATAGCGAATGTATCTCCCAGAGAATTAAAAAAACGTTGGAATAACTCCCTCTTTTACTCCCGACAGAGCCTGGTATTCCAGGAAGTTCCCCGGGAACATCAAAAACTATTACCTCCGTTCACCACCCTTGCCAAGACACCAAACTGCACAAGGGTCACCCTAGAGAATGTACTTCAATGGATTTTAACCGGTTCCGGACAATCGGACCTCAATTTGGACTCCAAAATCGACCGATTAAAAAATTCAAAACGTTTATCTGTTTTTGATAAAAATAATTTATCAAAAGGCAAGACTTATGATAAAAATCGGATATGTCAGGGTTTCCCGGGAAGATCAGAATGCGGATAACCAAATCCTGCTCCTTCTTGACGAAGGACTCTCCCGGGATGCGATCTATGTCGATCATATCTCCGGGATTTCGACGATGCAGGAACGGGAGGGTTTTTCCCGGATGATGCAGTTTATTCAGGAGCATCATGGTGAACCCATCACCCTGTATGTTTTCGAGATTTCACGACTGGGACGATCGTTTATCGAGACCCTGAATATGGTCCGTACCCTTGAAGAGTCCGGGACCCGGGTCTGGTCGCTTTCCCCAGCGGAATCCTGGAGCCGGATCGATGACAAAAAACTTAGGGACCTCATGCTCTCGATATTTTCCTGGGTTGCAGATCGGGAACGGGAAAACCTTATCGAACGGACAAAACTGGGAATAGCGCGGGCCCGGGCCGAAGGAACTCCACTTGGACGCCCGAAACGCTCAATCCCCTGGAAAAAAGTCAGGGAACTGGAAGAGAAAAAAATCTCCCTTGCCGCCATTTCGCGTATGCTGGACATTCCCTATACAACACTGTACCGTCATTACGCCCAGAAAAAGGATGAAAATTCATCGGCCAACTAAAGGAGCAATATTCAGGATGAGTGTTTCCCGGGGATAATCTCCAGTATGCAGGAGATTCCCTTGCCCCAATTTAAGGGAAGAAACAGGCAACACAGTTTTTTGGCTTTTTCTGCAAAACCGGCCAACCGGCCCTGGTCTAACTAAATAACCATATTTCATCGAGAGTTGTTAAAACACCCGTTGAAGTGATGAACAGCTAAAAAGTTTGTCAAAATCCGGATATATCTTCGGTTTTAGCATCGAATCAGAACAGTACGCCGTTTTAATTCGTCGGCCGACAATATGTGGAAAAACAGTCCTGTAAGAATACATTCAGTGCACAATAGTGAGAGGGTGCGAGCTGAGGAATTTCGGAATTATATTCGTAAAACGTCAGTATTTTTTCAGGCAATTCTTGTTTTCACCCATATCTGTTTAAGACAATTTCCCGTTCAATGTGGGAGAAGCATTCCAATCTGTCTGTAGTTTTGTTTTCAATCGGGAATATCG
>JAQWDG010000120.1:0-4275 GCA_028705545.1 Methanoregula sp.
GAACCGGGCCTTGTTATCCCGAAAAAAAGAGAAAAAACCGGGTGTTACCCGGGGTTTAATCGACCCGCGTGAACTGCGCAAGCAGGCCGATAGCGGCAGTTTTTGCAGCGGCATCAATGGTGCGGAGCACGACGCCCTCGTGGGGCTGGCCGTAGAGGAGGACCGAGGAATCCGGCGCGGCAATAACAAGCGGGATCACGGCAAGGTCTTCCTCCCCGTCAACAAGAATGGTGGCCGGGGGATTGGCGAGGGCATCGTACAGTGCCTGGATCAGCTCGTCCGTGATCGTGCCGGCCGGGTTGTTCACTTTGATGCAGGTACCTTTTACCTCGGGCAGCCGGTCGCAGGGCGACCGCATTGTCTGGCCATCGATCACGGCAATAGCCGGGACGATCCCGTTCTTCTGGAGGTTGTGGGTGACGACGTCCCCTACGGAATAGACCGTACGGCCGGCAAGGTGGGGGAGCGCTGCTTCGATCTCCGGGTAGAGCGTTCCGAAGGGATCCTTGAAGAGCCGGCGGGATTCGTCCGGAAGTACAAACATTCTTTTAGCGGACCTTCAGCGCATAACGCCCGGGCAGCTTGATGTTCATTCTCTTTGCAACATCTGAGTTTTCCGGGTCGATGATGACCAGGTACCCCGACCAGTCATCGGTCAGGTTCGCCGTACCGCAGATCACGCAGCTCTCGCCATCGACAACCCGGTGGCAGTCACGGCAGACTTTCCCCTGTTTCTTCTTATTCGCCGGCGGCATTCTCTTTCCTCTTTCCCTTGGGCTTCTCGGCCTTCTCTTTGGTGGGCGCGGCTCCACCGGCTGCAGCCTTCTCTTTTTCCTTTTCGATCTCTTCTTCGAGCCAGAGCGTTGTGCCAAGGCCGGCCTGGCGCATGGTGAGCCCGATCTTGCTATCGCGCGGCTCGCGTTCGTTTAAGGAGAGCGTCACGACACGCACACGTACCGTATCCCCGACACCGATGAACCGTTTCGATTCCTGGCAGATGAGCCGGGCGTTCTTCTCATCGAAGTTGATGTATTCGTCGGAAATCTGGCTCACGTGGAGCATCGCATCGATCGGCCCGAGGCTGACAAAAGCCCCGAAGCTCGTGGTCTCGACAACGAGACCTTCGATAACTTCCTGCAGGGCGAGCCGGAGCACGAGCCCTTCGAACTTCACATCGTAGTAGACGCCGCCATCACCGGGGACGATCTCTCCTTCCCCGACATCCTCAACCCTGGTCACTGCAATAAAGATCCCCAGTTCCTTGTCGATGCTCCCTTCGAGCTGCTCCTGTAGGACATCGAGAAGGACCTTCTCGAGTTTCTCGCCCAGCCTATTGGGGGGAACCCTGACCTTGTCTTCCAGCATCATCTTGTAATACATACTACCCACCTCATCTCCGCAATATCTCCAGTTTTTTCTGTTTTCTCATGGATATAACCCCGATCCCCTGTTCGAGCAGCGCGTCACGGACCCGACGGTCGTTTGTGACGACAAGGCCATGCTCTTTTGCAGCCCAGGAAACGATCTGGTCGTCCACGGGAAGGGACAGGTCGCTGCTCTCTTCAACTGTGCACTGTCCTGCAAGGGCAAGGCCCAGCCGGGCCGCTGCGCCGTCAGGAGATTTCGCCCGTGAAAGGCCCTCCAGTTCGCGCACGACACCGGGAATGACAACCGGTTCGAAACTGCCGAGCAGTCCGCGGATCTCTTCGATGAGATCGATCTTGAACTGCGACGGCATCATGAGCGCGTTTGCGTCCAGCAGTACTTTTACTCCGCGAGGACGCCCATCCCGATTAACCGCCAGCGTGCTCCCACCTGCCGGCTGATAGCGATCCGGGCACCATTTTCCGCGCAGACCGGACGCTTCAGCTGCACTTCGACTGCATCTTTCTTTGTGCTCGTAACAACCCCCACAGTCACTGCTGTGCCAACGGACAGCATGAGCGGTTCGTTGAATTTCAGGGGCTCGATGACCAGTTCGCTGGTCGCGCCCACGACCCGCTCCATGAGAGTGACCTGGCAGCGGATCTTGTCCCGTACCGGGGGCAGCTTGCCGACATGGCCGACAACCTGGCCGGCAAGCGCATCGCTTTTAGTGAGCGCCGGGTCAAGTTTAGTTCCGATGCCCAGAAGGCCGCCCGGTGTTGCCTCATCCACGATTTTCGAACCGGCATTGATTGACGTTACTTCTGTAGTGATCGGCACCCATTTGATCCGGTTTTCGACCTGCATCTGCCGGCCGGGCCGGATCTCGATGGCATCGCCGGCGCGGAGGATGCCCCGGATAAGAGACCCTCCGACAACGCCGCCGTTTACCTCTTTCCAGTTACAGCCCGGCTTGTTGATATCAAAGGAGCGGGCGACAAGCATCACCGGTTCTGCACCGGGCTCGCGCACCGGCTCCGGGATGGTCTGGTCCAGCGCCTGAACGAGCGCCCCGATGTTGATCCCTTTCTGGGCCGATACCGGGATGATCGGTGCGTTCTCGGCTACGGTCCCTTTCACGAATGCCTTGATCTGCTGGTAGTTTTCAAGCGCTTCTTTCTGGGAGACGACATCGATCTTGTTCTGGACGATCACGATCTTTTTTATGCCGACAAGCCCGAGCGCCATCAGGTGCTCCTTGGTCTGGGGCTGCGGGCATTTTTCTGTTGTGGATATGACAAGCATCGCCCCGTCCATCAATGCCGAACCGGAGAGCATCGTTGCCATCAGGGTCTCATGTCCCGGCGCATCGACAAACGAGATGGACCGGAACGGTTCTCCCTTGCCACCGCAGATCGGGCAGACCGGTTTTGTGGAGTACGCATCGGAACCCTCGCAGTGCCCGCATTTGTAAAATGTCGCATCTGCATAACCGAGGCGGATGGAGATCCCTCTCCGGACCTCCTCGCTGTGCCGGTCGGTCCAGGTACCTGTGAGCGCATTTACGAGCGTGGTTTTCCCATGGTCGACGTGGCCCACAACCCCGATATTCACACTGGGGATTGTCACATCATGCAAATGAAATCGAACCTCCTTATCCTATATCTCCCGAGCATACTTATACATAACCCGGGTCGAACCGCTTTAGACAATTGATCCTAGTAAAAAAGAAACCCCCTGAATCACAGGAGGAACATGGGCGAAATAATCCGAACGAAATTACGGTAAACCTGCTTATCCTCCGCCTTCACAGCTCTGGTCGATGTTTTTGAGCGATTCCTGGAGTTCAATGCCCGCTGTGTATTCCCGTTCGCGGCGGATTATATCTTTTGCATCCTCCCGGACGGCTGATTTTACACGATGGCTCTCTTCTGCCGGGATCAGCAGGTCGATCCGGTACAGGAGATGGGTACTGTCCAGTTCGGCAAACCGGTTCCCGCTCACCTGTTCGATCCGCACAACCGACCCGGTGGTTCCGGTGCGGGGGTACCTGACCCGCATGCCAAGGGAGATCTCCTCTGCTGCCATACAGGAACATGAGGTCATCGCAAGTATAGATAGGTTATGGCCCGGGATCTCTCATCGGAACGTTGAGAAAGGTTGGGAAGAATCCTGTTGTGGAATGAAAATTTCGTGGATAAAAAAGGTTTAGTTAATGGTGTGTCCCTGCTTCACCGCGGACTCTGGTACATCGAACGTAGCACCGGTTCCCACAATCTGGTATTTTCCGGTCGCTTTCACGTCATAGGGATTACTGGTCGTGGAATAGGGAACGATAAACTCCCCGTTCGTACTCTGCTGGCGGTATATGAAGGTTCTGCCGGTGTTTGAGACCAGCGGGACTTCGATAATACCCGATCCCCTGATGTGGGCGCCCTTGACGTACTCGAAGATCTTCACGTACTTTAAGTCGGTCTTGTTTGATGTGAAGACATTGGTCGGGGACTCATAGACCAGGCGGTAATGCTGCAGGGCAGGAATATCTGTCACCGGCAGGATAAGGGAAGAACTAAGTACTGCTGCATGGTACCCGGTCCGGGCATTCTCGTTGTACTGGGTTGCCTTTGCGGCAGCAGCGGTGACATTCATTGCTTCAGCATTGGTGAGGACCGGGTAAGGGACATGAGTAATGCTCTCGTCAGCATATTCGACATAGTAGGCGGCGGTTGGTGTTGCCATCGATCCGTCGAAGTTGTGGAGCCGCGAGATCATCGTCTCGTAATAGAGATCGGTGTTGAGGAGGGCAGACTGGTATCCGGTTCCGGTCTGGTCGGGTACAAGGACCGTCATCTGGTACGGGGCTGCGGCAGCCGTGGTGTTATACCATGTGGCCATTGCCCAGAACTTTCC
>JAQWDG010000120.1:4375-5776 GCA_028705545.1 Methanoregula sp.
AGCTGGTCGAAAAATGCGGGAGTTGCAATCCAGAGTATTGCAGTGCCAACTATTGCCAGACCGAGAAGCGAGAGGGGATAATAATAGTGAGCTTTATTTTTGAGAGATTTGCTCATCTGGTAAAGAATGGCCGTTCCTGCGATGATTGCAAGATATGCATAGACATGTGTTATTGAGTAGGTTGCAAGTGAGAGGCCGGATGTTTTTATCCCGAAGATAAATAGTCCGATAATTGCCACGCTGAAGATGATCGTGTTTGCAACGAGCAGGTATTCGCTTGGGACTTCACGGTAGGTATTGATAACAAACTGAATGACCGTGAATATCACAACGATGAGGGCAAACACGATCATCGTCGGCATCAGGAAAAGCCCGAGCAGGTATGCGATGCCGGCAAGGACAGACAGCAGTGCCGTTTTCTTCCAGGATGAAAAATCCTTCAGATCGATTTTTGAGTCTTTTTCAGAGATCAGGAGGTACAGGTAGGTCAGGCAGAACAGGGTTGAAAAAAGTACTTCCCCGATATGGTGATCGAAATATCCGTAGAGTGACCGGTAAAAAAACTGTCCGGATATGATAGCCGTAAACCCTGAAGCCAGCAGGCCGGTTTTCCAGTCCCCACAGAATTTACCGATATAATACATCAGGACAACGGTTATCGCTGCCATGATTGGCGGGACAAGGAGGCAGACGCCGATGATTTCCGGCCGTGTCACAGCACCTGCGATAAAACAGGTAAAACCGGAGATATAGATAAAAAGCGGGCCCCAGTAAATGTCAGTCCCATTCGGGTACTGGGTCATCGGGTCAAACCACGTGTACGTGAAGTGGTTGGCAAGGAGCTGCTCTACCTGACGGAGGTTATAGAGCGGGTCGTCGCTTCCCACCAGCAGGAGGATATCGGTATGCCCTCCGGATAATATCATGGGCAGCAGTCGGATCCACAGGCAGAATATGACAAAAACCGCCACAATGCCGGCGATAAAAAGATTACGGCGATTCAGAAAATCCATATGTACCATATATCAGACCTATCCTTCATATTAGGTCGATTCCGTGAACATTAATAAATTTGGATACGAAAAAAGGTCTGATTTTATACCTTTTTTGACGTGCTCTCCCATATCCTCATGTCTTTTCCCATATTCAGTAATCCCGTCAGGAGATAGAACTGATTTATCAAAAACGCATTGAGGAGATTCTGCCGCCATACTATCCCTGCTACGGATACAAGAATGAGAAGCACCAGCAGGAGGAGCGGATATACAAAATACAGACCTACTACTATCAGGGCAAGTGAGATGAACGTAAGAACTGGGGTAACCAGGTACATGAAGAACCGCAGCGGGTAAATAACCCGGGAGAACGGGCGGTCCATTCCAAGGAGGTCACGGTTTGCGA
>JAQWDG010000121.1 GCA_028705545.1 Methanoregula sp.
GTGGTAAAAGAGGTGCGGGACGGGGTTGTTGTCCTTGCCCGGATTGACAAAGGAATCGTTGCCGTGGAAAAGGGAAAGCACATGGCCCTTGCCTTCCACCCGGAGCTTGGCGGCGACCTCCGGCTCCACGAGCGGTTTATCAGGAACCTCTGTGCCTGATCCCACCCTTTCATTATTTTTCCCGCCAACCATACCGGTCATGTCCCAGGAACTCTCCGGCTTTCGGGAACGTGCCCGCGGTCTCGGCGCGGATTTTGTCGGGATTGCCGATCCCGAAGGCTTCAACAACCCTGACTATACCGGAAACCGGCCGCAGGCGTTTGCCCCCTGGATACGCTCAATTGTCGTGCTCGGGGTCATCATCCCGAAAGGCTGCGTAGAGCCGCTCCCCAAAGGAAGGGCCGAATACACGAACACCCTGATGGCAGGAACAGTCTCCCTCCGGACGATGGGGTTTACCCTTGCTCGGGATCTCGAACGGCAGGGATACCGGGCGGCGCTCGTCCCCTCGGAGGGAAGCGAGTTTGGGACCTGGTATGCCGACCGCGAGACGCTCAAAGCCGATCTCTCCCTCAAATATGCCGCATGGCTCGCCGGCCTTGGGGAGTACGGCCTCAACCAGCTGCTGATCACCCATGAAAACGGCCCCAGGATCCGGATGACCGGGATCCTCACCGATGCGCCGCTCGAACCGGACCGCCCATCGGGACAGTCCTTTGTCCGGTCCGAATGCGCCTCCTGCCAGAAGTGCGTGAAGATTTGCCCGGTAAAAGCGATCTCCGCGGACGGGACGATCGATCCCACGCTCTGCCGGGACTACATGTTCTCGACGCTCGGCGGCCTCCGCTGCGGGATGTGCCTCAAAGTCTGCCCGCTGTAATGCGTGAGCCGATCCTGCAACAGTTTTTACCCGCACTCCACGAATGTCCCTTTATGGCAGCAGGGAGACGGACGCAGAAACCCTCTAAGAAAGTCCCGTTCGAAGAGATTTCGGAACTTCTTTTTTCCGCAATTAAAAACGGTGACGACTTTGTCCTCACCCGGGAACCCCGCCCCGGGGAAGAACCGGGAACTGAACCGGTGATCCATATCCTGACCGGCAACCTGATTACCCCGTGCCGGCTCAACGGGCTCCTGGGCCGCGCAGCGCTCTACGAAGACGAAGGGGCACGAATCGTCACCTTCAGGGAAAAGGACCTGGTGTCAGGCCAAGAAAAATAAAGGGAGACCCCCCGGCCGGGGCTGCCGGATCAGGGGAGGTTATGTACCGTTCGGATTGGTGATCCGCCCGGTAAAGAGAACCGTCCCGGTGTTGTTGTCCTGTATCACGAAGAGGAACGGGTGATCGGCCCTAAAGACCGGAACGGGCTCTTTACTGCCAGGGGCTGCTGCCATGGTTTTCATTATCACTGCCGTAGCCGCTGCCGCCTCCGTACCCTCCTCGTTTACCTCGATGTAGGCCTTGTGGACGACATCGCTGATGTACAGGTCCGTTTTCCCGTCCATCCCGGAGAAGTCCGCACTATCGGAGAATGCCATGGGCATCCCCATGGCAGAGAGCGTTCCGGGCAGAGAGTACTGTGTTTCGATTTTGAACTTCGGAATGTACACCTTTACCTGCCGGGAGGTTGCGGACTGTTCCAGCGCCGAGAGATTGGCCGGGTCGAGATACGGGACCGCCGCAGAAATATTGTTGTGTCGGGGCAGAAGGATCACCATCGAGAGGCCCTTTCCATCCTTTGCTGTATACGGCAGGGAGAGCATCTGGATATCTGCGTTCGCTGCATACGGGAAAGTGGCGTCTTCATCAGTCCTCTGCATCATTTTTACCGTGACCTCTGACCCGTCAGGAGTGGTAAAGGGGGCATCTGCGGTCAGGTTGGCATCGAACTGCTTTTCCCATGTGCCCTTGAAATAGACGGCATTCGTGATCACGAGCCGGGTCAGGGAGTCTATAGAGCCGGGAGGCAGCAGGTCGAGGATCTTATTCTGGGTCTTGCCGGCCACCCAGGAATTGATTGTCTGGCGCGAGGCTTCGGGCTGGTTAACGAAATCAAGGTTGGTCGTATTGGCGCCGTAGTATTTTTCAGCGGTAGCCGTGTATGCGGGGAGGAAAACGTAGGTCTTCTCCGCCCAAAGCGCGTTTGCGGTGCTCAGGGTATACCCGGCATCCCCGGCATTGATCGCTGCATTCTCCGCGGCATACCCCTCCCGCATCACGGTCTGGTTTGCCGGGAAGAAAAAGACGGACCGGATCTCGTCAGCGGTCGTTCCGCGTGCCCCTTCGTACGTGATGGCAAGCGCAGACGAGATGGAGAACGGCGAGAAGAAGATGTTACCGGTGGCATCTCCCGCGGCAAGCTGGCGGTACAGGCTCGCGGAGAAGTGGTTATTCGCATCGGAGACACTGTCGGCTGAGGTCGTATTGGCTGCGGAACCGGCCGAAGTGGGGGTTACTGCTGGTGACTGGTTCCCGCCCTCTCCCGCCTGTGTTGCGGGGGTCGAGGTACACCCCGCTGCAAGAATGAGGAGGGCAAGGGAAGAGACAAGGATCAGAAAACACACGGTACGGCGTTTCATAACGGAATGTGGGAAGGCCGTTCCATTAAATCTGGCGATAACTACGGGTATTCCCGCAGTTATACGTACAGCAACCGCCGCCAGTTCTGATGTGCATCACTCTTTTTTCATCGCCTCTGCCTTGAGTTCCTTTGGCATCAGCTCGATTGCATAGCGGAGGGCCGTCCGGGGCATGACCTTTTTGTTGCGCACCACAAAGTCAAACACTTCACCGGTGTGCTTCCGGCTGGCCTCTTTTAAGAGCCAGCCATAGCCCTTCTGCACCATATCGTCGCTGTCGGTCAGCAGGAGGCCGGCGATTGTAAGCGATTTGTCAAGGAACTTCCCGTGCTTTGCCGGGACGATCAGGGAGACCGCTGCCGCCCGCCGCATCCAGCGGTTCTTCGATTGCGTCCACTGTTCCAGTTCAGCCGTGTACTGGGGGTATTGTTCGATAAAATCGCCCATCGTATGGTTGCAGAGCCCGTCGCAGGATGCCCAGTTCGTGATGTAGGTATCGATCCAGCGGGTAAAAACTGCAAGATCCCCTTTCTCGTACCGGCCGGAGAGGGAATGCGCCCACTGCGAGACGACAAACGACTCCTCCATGTACCCGGATTTGTACAGGTCCTCGCAGAGAGAGAAGATCTCCTGCTTGTTCTTGTTTTTAATCTCCTTCCAGTACTTCTTTGCAAGGGCGACGACATCGGCGGTCCTGATCCCGTAACACCGGATCTCCTCCTTAAAAAAGCGCCTTGATGATTTTTGGATCTCAGGATCTGCCATCTCTTTGAAATCCTGCCGTATCTGCCTGATGACCGGGTCCATGGTTTTTTGTATGGATGCGTGGATTAATAAGTGAAACGTATCCCGGGATCTTACATGAACGATCATGGCAAAGCAGCACAAAAACCGGAAAATTGCGATCATATTCTGATAATAACCTCAGTTTAAACTTAAAACAAAAAAGAAAGTTTTATTAACTGATACAGAAAACTAAACCTAGAAGAGGCATGGCACTCGATCAGACCCAGATTGATACCTGCATAAGTGCCGGATCCGAGGACGATCCGGATCTTAAACTCAAAAATCTGGAGCAGGAAGTCGATCTCATCAAAACATCTATCAAGCGTCTCCTGATCGACATCAGGGAACGTATGACGGAGTTCCAGAGCGCGGGAGACCTGGTTCTGCCGCAGGATTCTGTATCCTCAGCGGAAGCAGCAGCAATAGAAGCCGGGAAGGCAGCCATGGACGCGCGGGAAGCCGCACTGAACGCCCGGGAATCCCAGCTTGACGCAGCAGAAGATACCGGAGACGACCCGGAGAGTTCTCCCGATAAAGGAATGCAGGAGACCCCGGGCCGGTCGGGAATAGAGGGTGCCTCCCTGAAAAACAATGACGCGCCTGCGGTTCCGGCCGCATCCTTTTCAGGTATCCTTTCTGCCCTTACTACACCCTCACGGCCCGAACCGGAAAAACCCGGCCTCCAGAAAGTGTTCCACTTGTTTACTTGGACCGATAAAGCAGTAAAAAAATTCGGGCAGGACCGGTTAGAGATCATGCTGGAATCGTACCGGGTCATGGGGTACCTTCCCGCCAGGTCAAAAGACGAGATCCTCGGCATCATGCACCTCATACCGGAGGACCTGGGAATCGCCCATACAATCAGCGCCAGCGAATATGTCTCCGAGCTGTACTCGCTCCGGAGAATCCTTGTGCCCGGAGATATATCCCTCGACCGCGATATGATAGCAGTGCTGATGGAACAGCGCCGGCAGGCCTCTCCCGCCGCATCCGTACACGCTGAAAATGCGGAACCCCCGCGTGAAACAGAACCGGCGGACAGGCCCGGACGTGTCCTGGACAGGGGTACCGATCTTGAATGGATGAATCTCCCCTCGTAGAGGAGATCCCCACTATCCCCTTAGTTATCGCTTAAACAGACGGGAATTATCTCAGGCCGTCCCTTTGGACTGCTTTTTGGCCTTAGCCTGGCACACGGGGACTTCATCGCTCTTTTTGCCGTTCTGGGTGCCGAGATATTCTGCCCCCCACGTACAGAGGGCTTCGAGGATGGGGATGATGGTTTTGCCGAACTCGGTGATCGAGTACTCGACCCGGGGAGGGACTTCGGGGTAGACCGTGCGCCGGATCACCCCGTCCTCTTCGAGCTCACGGAGCTGCTTGGTGAGCATCTTCGCGTTGACGCCGTGCAGGCTTTTTTGCAGCTCCCCAAACCGCATCACGGAATCGCCGAGGTGCCAGAGGATGAGGGGTTTCCACTTCCCGCCAATCACGTCCAGGGTCGCCTCCACGGTGCAGTGGTAGGTCTTGCCGTTTTTTGTATAGGTCATAGTTACTCCCGGGAAAGTCCATTACAATATTGCCTGTATCCCCTATATATTCAGTTGGGGCAGATCCTATCTTAATGGTTCAGACTGCCATTGCAGAAAATCGGAATGTAATCTCCCCTGCATATGGTGACCTGTCAGGCTATCCTGCCGGTAGCGGGATGTAAGGAGTCATCCTATGGAAAAGACTGAGATATCAAAGAATTTCTTTATCCCGATGCCGGTAGTCCTCGTCGGGACGCAGGTGAACGGACGTGCGAACTTCATGGCCGTGGGCTGGTGTGCCCGGGCAAACGGCAACCCGCCGATGATCGCCTGCGGGCTCCACAATAACCACGCAACGACCGGCGGAATTAAAGCGGCAAAGACCTTCTCGGTCAATGTCCCGTCATCGTCCCTTCTGGTAAAGACCGATTACTGCGGTATTGTATCCGGAAAAAAGACCGACAAATCCGGTGTGTTCGATGTATTCTACGGCACCACAAAGACGGCACCCATGATCCGGGAGTGCCCGGTAACGCTTGAGTGCACCCTCGTCCAGGCAGTACAGCTCCCGACCCATACGCTCTTTATCGGCGAGATTGCCGGTGCCTGGGCGGACAGTAGCGTAATAAACGACAACAAACCGGATTTCCCGGCTATCGACCCGCTCATCCTGACCATGCCCGACAACCGGTACTGGAAACTCGGCGCCCATGCCGGCGATGCGTGGAGTGCAGGAAAGGCTCTCGCTGAATCGCAAAAGACAACACCATAACGGAAGTTCATCATGTCTGCAATCATTGTCAACGGGGATCTCTGCACCCGGTGCGGGATCTGTTCGGAAGTGTGCCCGATGGGAATTATCGTCCCGGC
>JAQWDG010000122.1 GCA_028705545.1 Methanoregula sp.
GGGAAGAAGGGGAGGTTTGCTGCGGCAAACGGGCTTGGGGCAAACCGGCCGGCAAGCTGGTGCCCGAACTGTTCCGTGTGCTGCCCGGCACCTGCCGCGCTTTCATGACCGGTCGGGAGGGGGATCCATTCGCGCCGGTAGTGCATCAGGTAGTTCCGTATTGAGATGATCTCTTTTATGCCTGAAAAATCGGGATCGTCTTCGGGAAACAGCGGCAGGCCCCCGATCTCAAGCACCTTCTGGTACTTGAGCGGCAGGGGAGTCCGGTCGAAGTAGTTCTCGTTATTCCATTTCTCGCCGACGGCTCGCAGGAGCGCCTCGTTCTTCTCATCGGGATAACAGTACGCATTGTCGGCGGCATCCGACCAGAGCTCGTTTATCGTGGCCTCCAAAAACGCCACGGAAGAGAAGATCGCGTTTAAGACAAATGCCTCGTGCCGGAGCCTCCCGTCAGGGGAGATCGTACCGGTTGCGGAATAATCCGCCTCGATCCGGTACGCAAGCCGGCAGAAGAGGGCGGCAGACTGGAGGTATTTTACCGAGAAGCAGTCCCGGAACCGGATCTCCAGGTCATCGTCGGGCTGCCCGGCGGGCATCTGTTCCATGCTACATCCCCCATTGGCGCCGGCACATTAAAAATGATATGCGGCGGAAAGCGGGGAACCTGCACCGGCAAACGCTATAGTCCTTCCCGGTCAACAGTATTCACTAAAATTCCTCAAATTACGGAAGAGACCATGGAACCCGCAGATGCACCGGTATTGCCACGCCCGCAGAAATACCTCGGCGATCGGGGCCTCATCGTGCTTATCGCGATTCTCTCCGCCTTTGTCCCGCTCTCCACCGACCTCTACCTCCCGGCCCTGCCGGGCATGGGCAGTTACTTCGGGGTCTCCGTAGATCTCACGAACCTTACCCTGATCCTCTTCTTTGTCTTCTTTTCCTTCGGGATGCTTTTCTGGGGACCGCTCTCGGACAAGTACGGCCGCCGCCCGGTCCTTATCACCGGCCTTGTCATCTACATTGCGGCAAGCGCAGCCTGCGCTGCTGCGTGGGACATCTGGCACCTGATCTTCTTCCGCATTCTCCAGGCCATCGGCGGCAGCGCAGCTTCCGCAGTCGCGACCGCGATGGTAAAGGACCTGTACGAAGGGCGCAAACAGGAGTCCGTGCTCGCCATCGTCCAGTCGATGGTCGTCATCTCCCCTGCCGTCGCCCCGGTGCTCGGGGCATTCATGCTCCCCTACACCTCCTGGCGGGGCCTTTTTGTTACGCTCGGCCTCATCGGTGTTGTCTCCCTTGTTGGCGGCCTGCTGCTTTCAGAGACTATCCCCCACCGGTATACCGGTACCATATCCCAGTCGGTCCGCCGGCTCGGGACGGTACTCAAAAATCCCGGGTTTACTTCGCTCCTCCTCGTATTCTCGCTTGTCAGCGTCGCCTCCCTTGCCTTTATCGCCGACTCCTCGTATATCTACGAGGACGGGTTCGGGCTCTCGGAACAGTGGTTCAGTTATTACTTTGCCATCAATGCGGTCGCCATGCTCTGCGGCCCGCTCCTCTATCTCCGGCTCTCCCGTTCGTTCTCCAGAAAAACGGTCGTCGTTGCCTGTTTTCTCACCATGATCGCCGGAGGTGCCCTGATCTGTTCGGTCGGGAACTTCGGGCCCCTTGTTTTTGCCCTTGCTCTCTTCCCGGCGACCCTGATGGGAAGCTGCGTCCGTTCGCCGGGCGCATTCCTCATGCTCGGACAACAGCGGGAGGACACCGGGTCCGCCTCGGCGCTGATCAACTGCTTCGGCCTCATCTTTGGCAGCGCCGGAATCCTCATCGCTTCCCTCGACGCACAGAACCTCGTCTTTGTCCTCGGGGCGATCTATGCGGTTGTCGGCACAGCCTGCCTTTCCGGCTGGCTTTTAATCGGGAAACTGAAACTGGCAAAAGAGGTTCCCGACTCCAAAGGAAGTACACGGTAAGGCAACGATCCTCAGATACCCTTAATATTTGCCGGTGTTAATAATAGGACAGCACTTTTTAAAACAGGTGCTGACAGATGTAAGTCCGACGTGCCCGATTAAAGGCACGGCCTCAAAACTATACAGGCTTTGGGATTACAGAGAGTCAGTAAAAAATACTGCACTTTTCTGGACTTACATATCCATTACAGAGGTATATCCATGGCACGAATGCACGCCAGAAGAAGAGGCAAGTCAAGTTCTGTGCGGCCGGCACGCAGCGAAGCGCCCGACTGGTCCAACACGGACAAGGCAGCGATCGAGAAACTCATCGTCGATCTCCGCAAGGAAGGCACATCGAGCAGCATGATTGGCCTGATCCTCCGGGACCGCTACGGGGTTCCCGATGTAAAGCTGGTCACCGGCAAGCGCATCGGCGACATCTTAAAGGAGAACAAGATCAGCTCCGAGATCCCCGAGGACCTCCGCGACCTCATGATAAAGGCTCTGGGCCTGCGCAAGCACCTGACCGACAACGCAAAGGACCTGCACAACAAGCGCCAGCTCCACCTCATTGAGGCCAAGATCCGCAGGCTCGTGCGGTACTACACCGGCACGAAGAAGCTTCCCGCAGACTTCACCTACAAGCCGGAGAACGCCGAGATCCTGCTGTCCAGGTAAGTCGGGAATAATCGTCACTGCCGATATCCATGTCGCTTGAAGAATCCGCAAAAACCGTGGCCGACCAGATCCGGCGCCAGCAGTACGTCGAGGTGTACGCACACCACGACGCCGACGGCATTGCAGCAGGGGCCATCCTCTGCCACGCGATGCTCCGCACCGGGATCCGGTTCCGCCTGCGGATTTGTGCCGAAATGCCGCACGACGGTTTTTCGCACGATGCGGCAACACTTCTCTGCGATATGGGGTCCGGTACCGAAGACCTGCCTCCCGAAACCATTGTGGTGGATCACCACCTCCCGCTCTTTTCCGGGCAGTTCCATGCAAACCCGCACCTTGAGAAGATCGACGGCGACCGCGAGCTCTCCGCTGCCGGGATGGCGTATATCATCGCCCAGCAGATGGGGGACAACCGCGACCTTGCCGGTCTCGTGATGCCTGGCATCATCGGGGACGGCCAGGCGTTTGCGGGCAAGAACCTCGAGATCTTCAACGAGGGCGTGGCAAACGGGATCATTGTCCCGGCCCGGGGCATCACCCTTGCCGGCCGCGACATGGCGGAACGGTGGCTGCTTGCCACCCGGCCCTACCTTGACGGGATCAGCGGCGACGAGACCGCTGTTGCCGACCTCCTCACGGAGGCGCAGGGAAAAGACGGACTCAACACCGGAATCCTTCTAAGCCTTGCCGTACTCCGCTCTGCCCCGCAGACTTCAGCAGCGGGGCTCGGGCTGCTCTACGGCGACACGCTCCGGCTGGAACGCGAGGTCATCGAGGACGCACATGCGCTTACCGCAGTCATCGACGCCTGCGGCAAAGCCGGGTACGGCGACCTCGCAGTTGCGCTCTGCCTCCGCTCGTCTGTGGAACTCACCGACGCCTGGGAACGGGCCCGACAGCACTTCCTTTCCGTAATCGGCGCGGTAAAAACCGTACGCCCCGCTACGGAAGCAGGGAGTGCCGTGTACGAGGCACAGGACGCATCGCTTGCAAGCGATATCGCCGATGTGCTCTCCCGGGACCGGGTGCACCAGGCACCGGTGCTCGTGTACGCGAAAACCGGCAGTTCCTGCCGGTGCTCGGCACGCACACCCGAAGGCGTCAGCGCAGATATCGGCCCGGTTATCCGGGACCTTGCCGCTGCATGCGGCGGGAACGGCGGGGGACACCGCACCCGTGCAGGGGCGACAATCCCCTGCGACCAGCTACCAGCCTTCGTGAAGGGCTGGCAGGAGGCGCTTTTGGCATGATGCAGGTCAGCGGCCGTATCACCACCGTGCATGCAGACGCAGCAGCAGTCGCGTCATCGCTTGCACCGGACAACCTTACGGGCATGACAACAAAAGCCTGCGGCAACCGGGTAGTAACGGAACTCTCCGGCACGCAGGTCAGGTCGGTTATCGCATCGGTAGACGATTACCTGACAAACCTTGCAATCGCGGACGAGGCAACAACACTCACGCGAACAAGAACAGGAAAACAAAACCGAGAATAAAAAATCCACGAGTTGATACTATGGCAAAGAAAAAACAGGTTGGAAGAAGAGTTGAAGGCTGGAAAGCCAAGAGCTGGTTCAAGGTGTACACCCCCGACAACCTCGGCAAGGCGTACATCGGCGACACCATCGCAAACGACACCGAGAGCGTCAAGGGCCGGATCATGCAGGCGACCCTTGGCGAGATCACCAACGACTATGCAAAGCAGCACATCAAGATGAGCTTCAAGGTCAACGAGGTCACCGGGGACGCGGCTTACACCGAGTTCGTCGGCCACGAAGTGACCCGCGACTACCTCCGCTCGCTCGTCAAGCGCCGCAGTTCCCGTATCGACTGTCATACGCAGATCACGACAAAGGACAACAAGCTCGTGCGCCTGACCATCAGCTGCTACACGTTTGCCCGGGCAAACATCGCCCAGGAACACGCCTTAAGAAACGCGATCCTTGCAAGCGTTGCCGCACAGGCACAGGCATGGGACATGAACGCTCTTGTCAGCGGCATCGTCTCGGGCGAGATCTCAAAGGATCTCTTCAAGGCCGTAAAGACCCTGTACCCGACCCGCCGTGTCGAGATCGTCAAGTCCAAGGTCGAGCCAGCCGCAGCAGCGGTGGCCCCGGCCGCATAATCCTTTTTTGTTTTTGTCCTGTCCCGTTCCCGGGGCATTTTGCAGGCAGATCTGTATGCACCCGCACACATCTTCGCGTATCGCAAAATATTCCAAAAATTATCCGCGTTCCTGCCACGGACTGCCCGACGCGCGATAACCGCGAAGCATAATTAACCCGGCCGCCCAATCACTCCTTAACGATATGACCGCTTGCAGGATCCTGTTCCTTGTTATCGACGGCCTCTCCGACCGGCCCTGCCCGGAGCTCAAAAACCTCACCCCCCTGGAAGCGGCAGACCGCCCGGTGTTAAACCGGTTCGCCCGTGAGGGTATATGCGGCATCATGGACCCCATCGCCCCGGGCATCCGGCCCGGGTCCGACACGGCCCATCTCGCCCTTTTGGGCTACGACCCCCGCACCTGCTACACCGGCCGTGGCCCGCTCGAATGCGAGGGCACGGGGATCCGGATGGAACCGGGCATGATCGGCTTCCGGTGCAACTATGCGACAGTATCACCGGACGGGATCGTGACCGACCGGCGGGCCGGGAGGATCCACGATACTTCTACCCTCTCGCAGGCTGTGCAGGACGGTGTCGATCTCTCGAAGTACGGGATCGAATTTGTGTTCCGGTCCGGAGCCGGCCACCGGGCGGCGCTCGCTTTCAAGGGAGACGGGCTCGGCAACTGCGTCTCTTCAAACGACCCGAAAAAAGACGGTGTGCCCCCGCTTGCCGTCAGCCCGCTGCGAGACGATGCACGGGATAAAAAGACCGCCGATGCCTGTAACGAGTTTGTCCGGCAGTCAACGGAGATCCTCGCCGATCACCCGGTCAACCGGGAGCGGGAGAAACGGGGCCTTTCCCCGGCAAACATCGTGCTCGTGCGGGGCGCCGGGGAGATGGGGCGCTTTACGCCGTTTAAGGAAAAATACGGGCTTGACGGGAGCGTAATCGCAGCGGCAAGCCTGATCGCCGGCATCGGGAGCGCTGTCGGCCTCGAACGGGTGCCGGTCGAGGGCAT
>JAQWDG010000123.1 GCA_028705545.1 Methanoregula sp.
TCTTCGGAATGTCCGGGACTGTGATCTTCGGAATGTCCGGGACTGTGATCTTCGGAATGTCCGGGACTGTGATCTTCGGAATGTCCGGGACTGTGATCTTCGGAATGTCCGGGACTGTGATCTTCGGAATGTCCGGGACTGTGATCTTCGGGATCTCGATCTTCGGGATCTCGATCTTCGGGATCTCGATCTTCGGGACTTCGATCTTAGGAAGAGAAGGAAGGGAGATCTGAGGGATACTCAGCCCGAATAGGTTTATCGCCATTCAGATCACCCACGCGCAGCATTTCAGCGGGTCCGCTCCAGGACCGCCCGCTCTGAAGCGTCGAACACGCCGGAGTTTATGACATGTTCCAGGCAGATGTACCGGAGGGTGGCCGCGTTAGGCCCCTTCGCAGCGATCTGCCAATCGCCCTTCGTGAACCGCCATCCCCGGAGGCCGTAGCCGTCATTCGTTACGTCCTTAGCATAGTTGAGCATCGCCACGCCTGCCGGGACCGTAGCCCCGAGGTCATACTCAGACGCATTGATCTTCTGCAGCGTAGCCCAATCCACATGCAGCACCTCACGCCGGTCCGGCGACGTGTTGAGGAGCCCGATAGCCGACGGGTCTTTTCCGCCAGCCAGCCCGGTAGAGGCATTGAGGAACTGCAGGATACCCGCCCGGGCAAGAGAGCCAGTAGGCAGATCGAGCACGTTCGTGAGTTCCGTGCTTGCCGTCACCGGCACGGAGAGAGCATAAACCTTCGGTTCAGCCGCATACTCAAGATTCGGTCCGTAGGTAGCAACGAACTCTTCCGGAGAGAGGACGTTCTCTACGAGCGTAACGGTGCAGCTGAGCGCCGAGATCGTCACCCCTTCAGCCAGCGCCGGGTTGACGACGATCTTCATCTCCAGCGAATCCTTCGAGGCCGCGAGAATGTCGCCCTCGTCCAGCCGGAGATAGTAGGTGATGCTCGTGCTCGTGGCCTTCTCAGCCTTAAACTCAGTTCCGAGCGCGGGAGCGAATCCGTCCTTACTGTTATATTTGTTCAGGAGCGCGATATCTGCACCGCTCAGAGCGTAGTGAACGGTCGAACCGTCCGAGACGACGCGGATCTCCTGAATTGCCCGAAGAAGCGCCTCGTTCGTAGTCGTGTGATCCGCAGAATCACTCGCGTTTGCGACCGTCACCGCGATCTTGAGAATGAGCTGATCGATCACCGCATCACGCGGAAGGTCGATCCGAGTGTTGATGAGCGAGAGCGTCTGAGTCAGAGTTCTGTATTTCGAGTACATGCGTCACCTCAGAGTTTCTTTCCGATGATTCCGGCCACGATAGCGACCACGAACGCACCGACGATCATAGGCAGCGCGTATCCGATAGCCGCCTTCTTGACGGCTTCCACGCCGTCACCAATATCAAAAGCCATGTTTTACCTCCTTACTCCTTTTCTGCTCCGAAAACTGCTGTACTTGCCCGAGCGCCCACAACAAAGGTGAGAAACACCCACGGGAGCGCCGAAGCGATCAGGATCGCTACATTAGCGTCCATACGATCAGAGAATCTGAAAGGGAGGAGAAGAAAAGAGGGTGTCAAACTCTCTGTTTTTGATAATACTCATCTATCAGGAGGTTGACCTGTGCATCGACAGATAGCGCGTCTTCCGACCCGGCCCCCCGGAGGATATCCAGCCGTTTCAGGGTTGCCGCCCGTAGTTTTGCCGTACTCCAGCCCTTCGGAGGCATCAGGACCGCCCCCGGATAACATACCGCCGGCCGTCAGCATCGTACACCCAGCATTCCCCGCCGGCCGGGATACGGACGTTGAAGGGTTTTCCCCGGATTCTTTTCTCCGCCGCCTCTTTTGTCAGGAACCGCCGAGAGGAGAAGGTTTTTACCTGTATTCTCCGGGTCCGGCCGTTCTTTTTCGCCGTCACATCAGAGAATCCGGCCGATGCCGGAGAGATGGAGACGGAATACCCTTCCCGCCGGAGAGCAGCCGCCGCCCGCTCTTCTCCCGTCCGGCCCCGGTGATAGTTTTTCCCGTAGTTCTCCCGGCCCGCTTTCGTTTTTTGTGCCTTTGTTGCCGCCATATTACCCCGCCGTATATTATCCGTAGTGCTTTGTGGCCCTATTAACATTACTCCCCGGGATAATCTGATGCTCCCCGGTCAAGTGCTGATACTCTAAAACATCGTATCTGTTGAGTTTTCGGTTAATCTCGTTAAAATCCGGGATTAACGCTTCAACATACCGGATATCTTGAGGGATCAGGAATTTGAGGACGTACGTATAATAACACTGACTCCATAGCAGTTTTGGGAAATCCTGTATTCTCTGAGTCACGAACCAGAGCGATATTTTCCGGCCCCGGCCCTCTCGCGCCACCAGTTCAAGGACCGGAGAGGGTGCGTACGCGTTTTTGTTGTAGTTGTGCGCCTCCTCGACGATGATCGCCCGCTCCGCTCCAGCCGTATAGACCGCATCGATCAGCTCCGTGTACTGCTCTACCAGGTCCACCGTTTTTGTCCGGAGAGATGGAATACAGAGCACATACTGATGCTCTAGCAGTTTAGCCCAATCATACCGCGCCCCGGGTTTAATCTTCAAGAGTTTAACGCCTTTCAGCCCGATAAGCCCAATATGGTTCCGGGTCTTTGTATCCAGGATGATAAACGGTTTTTTCTCTGCGTATAACTTCTCTATCAGCCAGCCCAAAAAGTAACTTTTGCCGGCCCCCGTGGGAGCCGCGATCAGCCGGTGTACGTTCTGCGAGACGTCAAGATCTACCAATCCTCTACCCCCACAACTACGCGCCCACCCTCTTGAGATCTTACGGTGAATCCCCACCTTTCAGCGACGGCAACAATAATATCTTCGATATCGTCGAGCGCGGGTATGGTCGGGATGCAATGAACGATATATTCGTCCTGTAGCACCATTTTTGCGATGTTTTTTACCCGGGCCGTCCCCCCGTGACCCACGCATTGCATCACAGCTAGCAGCGTCACCTCTGACCTAGATTTTATCAAATCAAGGTATTCGTCCATTTCCATCAATCCTTATTGTCATCATCTACCTCATTCAGATATGCGAAAATCTTATCCCATGAGGCCGTGAGGCCGCACCATCTGCAGTGATAGCCCCCAAGATCGGACTGCCAGCGATGATACCCAAACCGGCAGAAGAGCCGGGAGCAGATGCCCCGGAGGAGCGACGGCATCACATCCCCCCTAGCATACCGGACTCCAGCCGCGTCATCCAGTCCGGAGGTTCAGCCACAGGCCCGGGTATAGGGTCTGGTTCTCTCCTCTCCTCTTCTCCGTCGCCGCCCTCCGGCTCTTCTCTTCTCTGTTTTCTCCTCTTTTTCTCCTGCTCTTCTCTCTTCTTCTCCTCTTCTTTCCGCTCGTAGAGCGCGATCAGAGTAGGAGCGAATGCGAGCGCCAGCCCCCCGACACCCAGCGCGAGCGCGACCCGGGGATCGTCCGGCAGGCCGCCGTCCGGGAGATAATGCCAACACGCCTCATTCAAGAACGGTTTTGAGAAATCCTTGTATATGTCCGTGTTTGGCGGTGGAAGGTGCTGTTTTTCCAGATAGCCGCCGGAGTGCTTCATAGCCATATCCAGGACAGTTACCACCGGATGATCGTCTTTCTCCTCTGCCGGCCGGCCGGCCGCCGCCGGTCCACCGTCCCGGTCCGGCCGCTCTTCGGTATCATCGATCAGGATATCGTACGTGATATCCTTCGGATCTATCGTCACCTCTTCGGTTTCCGTCACTCTTCCCGCCTCCGGAGGATGATATCAACCTCATAGCCCTCGACCCTGATCTGTACCGCAACCTCCCCGGTTTGGTCGAACTTCTCCCGGAGACCGCTATCTTCCATCAACCGCTCCGCGACCGTCGCAATCCGGCCGGCCGCGTTCATCCCGTCCAGTACGCCAAATCCCATTAAATCACCTCAAAACCCCGGAAACGCCGGGATACGCCTGTATTCCTCTATCTCTTCCGGTTCATCAACGACCGAAACAGCCCGACGACGCCGGAATAGGCCGACGAGAAACCACCCGGCCCCTATCGCCGCCAGGAGCAGCGCCGCATAGAAGATGATGCCCCCGCCGGAGTGCTCTTCTTCTTGTTCTCCTGAGTTCTTCTCAGGAAAATTCTCTTCTCTTCTCCTGCTTTTCTCCTCTTTTTCTCCTCCATTCTCCTCCCGTTCTCCTGCCGGAGGATCGGCCGGAGGAGGGACAGCGGCCGGAGGAGGAGCAGCCCCCGCCGGCGGATCTTCGGCCGGAGGAGGAGCGCCGGCCGCTTTTTCTTCCTTTTTCGTCTCACTCTTCATTTTAACCCGGTATTTTCCGCACAAGGGACACTTGCGCTTCTTTCCGGTTCCAGCCGTTCTTACCTCCCATTCGTTCCCGCATGAGAGACAAACGGCCACTTTATCAGGAGAAACCATAGGAGAAAAGAGGAGAAAAGAGGAGAAAAAGAGAGGGTGTCAAAGGAGAAAATCACCATAGCGGGACCGTCACAACCATGTTAGCCTCTAGACGCCCGCAATTCACGCATTTGAGTGCAAACCGCCGGTTAACCGTTTCGCCCTCTGTCCAGTAATCCCAGGCCATGCGCTGAAAAACCGTTCCGCCGCACTCCTCACACCTCCAGAGGATCGAGATATGCCAGGGTAATGGTTGACCGTGAACAAGACGGTTTACCAGGTCACGCCACCACATCAGGACCGCCTCCAGTGGCCACAGTCACGGCGATCCCGATCTACATCCTTGCGCGGGATAATTACCCGGTCCATCGCCAGGCAAACGGCATACGGGTATTTTTCCTCATCCTCCCCCCTCGAAATGATGTGCTCCACTCCGAGGTATGCGCAAGACCTGCACCTCATCATGCACCTCTCGCAAGCCATGAGTCCCACAGGCCCTTTGCGCATTCTTCGCAGACATCCGCCGGGAGGGTCAGCCCCGCCCGTTCAAACGCCTCCCGGTACTTCTCCCGGAAGGCCGCGACCATCGGATCGTGTTGCCCGCACCGTGAGCACTTCCCCGGCAGCCGCGTAACCTCTGCAGGTTCACCGTCGATAGTAGCCGTTGCCGTCGTCTCCACCGGCCCGCACTCCTCCGGCACATCCGCCGGGTCAAACTCTGCAGCGTCATACAGGCCGGTGATACAGAACGCCCGCCGGAGTGCGTGACTTTCCGCGCACTTCTGCAGCATGATGTACGGCATTCGTTCCCAGGCCCCCGGTTTTTTGCCCGGAGGTGTCGGCCGGATGAACTCATCCAGCCGGACCGTCACCCGGAAGGGGTGAGACATCCGCTTATGGTAGACCGTGCAGGTAGCGGAAAACAGTTTCCCGTTCCGCTCTTCAAACGTGGTCTCCATCCCATCAAAGTCGCCGCTCCGGTGAGCCAGGGTTAAGAATCCGTCCCGGCCGACGAAGATCCCCGCCGGTGTCGCCCATATCTGTTTTGCGAACGGGTCCAGCCGGTACTTCCTCGCAAGTTCCAGCATGAGCATAAATTGTTCCGGACTGCAGCCTTTTGCGACAGTCTCCAGCAGGATCTCACGTTGGTGCGCGTCGTACTCTACGAGGTCAGTATCACTCACTGCCATCACCTTCAAAATGCACCACAACCGCAAGGAAACATGCATCTTGCATATGCTCCGAGCAGCCGCCGCAAGGACTATCCTCC
>JAQWDG010000124.1 GCA_028705545.1 Methanoregula sp.
GCGGATACGCCCGCGAGCTCACGGCAGAGGAAAAAGTCAAGGAGCAGGAAATGGTCTCGGCCGCCGTTGCCCGTGCGGATATCGTGATCACGACCGCTGCCATCCCGGGCAGGAAAGCCCCGGTGCTCGTGACAAAGGAGACGGTTGTAAAGATGAAACCCGGCGCGGTCATCATCGACATGGCCGCAGAATCCGGCGGCAACTGCGAACTCACGCAGGCAGGAAAAACCATTCAGGTCAATGGCGTCACCATCATCGGCCCGCGGAACCTGCCGGCCCGGGTGCCGTACCACTCAAGCCAGATGCTCGCAAAGAACCTCCAGGCATTCCTCGGCCTCCTCTTCACAAAAGAGGGCGCACTTGTCACCGATTATGCTGACGAGATCCTGAAAGCAAGCCTGCTCGTCCATGCAGGGCAGGTCACCTACAAACCTGCTGCCGATCTTATAAACGGAGGAAAAGCATGATCGACTCTGCCGCGTTCTGGACCGCGATTTACATTGTGATGCTTGCCGCTTTTACCGGTTACGTCATCATCAGCCGGGTCCCGACGCTTCTCCACACGCCGCTCATGAGCGGCTCGAACTTCATCCACGGGATTGTCCTTGTCGGTGCCATGGTCGCGCTCGGCCTTGCCACGACCCCGCTCGAACAGGCAATCGGTTTTATCGCGGTGGTCCTCGGCGCTGCAAACGTAACCGGCGGGTATGTTGTTACCGAACGGATCCTCCAGATGTTCGACCGGTCCGGTAAGAAGCCGCAAAAGGAGGCGAGGAAATGATCGACCTTTCCTGGCTTATCGACCCGATCTACATCGTGACGATCTTCTTCTTTATCATCGGTATGCACCGGATGAGCCACCCGCTTACCGCCCGAAGCGGTATTGTCTGGGCCGGCGCAGCGATGCTGCTTGCGACCATTGTCACCTTCTTTACCCCGAATCTCACGAACTTCGCCCTGATGGCAATTGCGATTGTCATCGGCGGCGGATTCGGGTACTTTGCCGCAAAGCGCGTCCCGATGACCGGGATGCCCCAGATGGTCGCCCTCTTTAACGGGATGGGCGGCGGTGCAGCGGCTGCAATATCAGCAATCGCACTCCTTGGCCCGGCCACGACAGCGGAAGGTTCCCTTGCCGTGATCGGCGGCCTGATTGGTGCGGTTTCCTTCTCGGGGAGCATCATCGCGTTCATGAAGCTCCAGGGATGGCTCCGGCCCCGGCCGATTACATTCCCCGGCCAGCAGATCGCAAACATGGCGGTGCTGGTGCTCGCAGTCTTCTCCGGCATCTGCATTATCCTCCAGCCGGCCTGGGTACCGGCAGGTGTTGCGGTCTTCCTCCCGCTCTTCTTTGTGCTCGCCCTTGGCTTTGGTCTCCTCATGACGCTCCCGATTGGCGGCGCGGACATGCCGGTCGTCATCTCGATGTACAACGCGTTCACCGGCCTTGCAGTCGCTCTTGACGGGTTCTCCTTTGCAACCCCCAATTACGCGATGGTAGTCGCGGGTATCATTGTCGGGGCAGCGGGTTCACTGTTGACCATCAACATGGCAAAGGCGATGAACCGTTCCATCGCAAACGTCTTCTTTGGCGCCTTTGGTGCGACCGAGGAGTCGGACGTCCAGATCCAGGGCAGCATGAAGCCGATCGAGGCTGACGATGTTGCGGTCATGCTCGCCTACGCGGACAAAGTCATCATCGCGCCGGGCTACGGCATGGCAGTCGCCCAGGCCCAGCAGAAGGTCAAGGAACTCATGGACCTGCTCGAAAGCCGGGGCGTCCAGGTAAAGTTCGGCATTCACCCGGTCGCCGGCCGTATGCCCGGGCACATGAACGTCCTTTTAGCCGAAGCGGGGGTCAGCTACGACCACCTCTTCGACCGGGACGAAATCAACCCGGAGTTCGAGAGCACCGACGTTGTCCTTGTGATCGGGGCAAACGACACGGTAAACCCGGCATCGCACCGGGAAGGCAGCCCGCTCTACGGGATGCCGATCCTCGATGTCGAGCATGCCAAGAACGTGATCGTCTTAAAACGCGGGCAGGGCAGGGGCTTTGCCGGTATCGAGAACGACCTGTTCTACCGGGACAACACCCGGATGCTCTATGGCGATGCACAGGAAACCGTCGGGAAGCTGGTACAGGCGCTCAAGAAGTTGTAAGGATTTCTCTTTTTTTAGAGAGATCCTGTAGTCTTTTTTTATTTTTAGTTAAGTGTCCACACACCCAACAGGAAAATCTGATTCTCCCCTCACCTCGCTGATGTTCAAAGTCACCCGGGCGCCTCATCGCGCCCTTGCCGGGCAAGTGCATGATCGGGCGTGCTCACCGCAAATTGTCCCGACTCTTTCACTAAATTCAATCTCCCCTACGGATCCCGGTAAATACGTAACGCAAAACCCAACGAGGCTTTTTCTTGCGTCCGGTATCGTTTGGTTCAATGGTTTTGAGTACCGGTTATCATTTTCATCTGACACGAAAGTTCCAAAAAAATTTAGTTTTGTTTTAGGTAACCGGACAAACGGGCAGGGGGGTAACCCCTACCCCCCTCCCCTCATTTTTAAAAATGGAGACCACCCCCCCACCCCAATGAATCGCAGGACACCTCCCTATCCCCAAAAAAAGATAATCCCACCCGGGTCTGTTGTTTCGTCGTAGTTCCACGCGAAACTCCGAGCTTATTTATCCAACGAGTATCTTTGGACCGCAGTGAATGGGGGGAGGGGGTGCCCCCCACCCCCCCACCACCATTTTTTAAAAACGGGGATCACCCCCCACTCATGTTCCCGACCGGATAGGACAATGATGCTCCTGCTTCAACACATTCCTGGAACCCGACAACTCACAGGACCACCAGGTACAGCTCCGGAAGAATGGTCGATCAAAACCGCTGGAATGATTAAAAAAAGACCGGGATAGCAGGCCTGCTCTTTTCCAAAAGGATCCGACCGATTGTTCCCGAGAATGTCCGCAAAAATGAGGGGGATATCTACGTAAAGGAGCGCGGAAACAAAGCATTTCCGCCCGGGAAACGGGGCCGGACCCAGGAAGAGAAGCAAAACAGCACCGGTTACCGTCGAAGAGATCGCATGCGCGATTACCCGGGCAGCTCATAATTCGTTGTCCTGTGTATCTGCCTATCCTCTGTTTTATCCGATGACCGCAGTAAAAATGCAGCGTAAATATTCTTGTTTTCTCAAATCGGAACCAGAATTGCAGGATTGCGCATTTCGCTCCCGATTGGCTCAAAACAGGCTCCTATTCCGGAGTCTCCGGTTTTGCACAGGACAAACCGGTGGTTTGGGGTGATTCTATGCGCCGAATATTCATTTTGACCAAAATATTTATTTAATGGTAGAATAATCAAAAGTATAACCCTTTCCGGTGGGAGGTGTGATAGCGATGGTTGCAGCAAAGAAACCGGCCGCAAAGAAGGCCCCAGCAAAGAAACCCGCCGTAAAGAAGGCAGCCCCCAAGAAGAAATAATCTTGGGGCCTCATTTATCGTTTCTCACTTATTTTTCAGGGTTTTAAAAACAGAAAACAAAAATCAGGCCGGCATTCTCCCCGATAGTAAAAAAAACGATCCCTTTAAGATCCGTCATGGATCCATCGCTCGATCAGAGCACGGGAAATGCTCATCCTTGCCGGAAGCTGCGGAAGGTTGTCCCGGCCAAACCAGCCTGCATCTACTATTTCATTGTTGTCGATCTCAATCTCCCCGCCGGCATACTCCGCAGTAAACCCGATCATCAGGGAATCGGGAAACGGCCATGGTTCGCTCGCAAAGTACCTGATATCACGGACAGTGATTCCCACTTCTTCTTTTACTTCGCGGTGGAGTGCTTCTTCGAGCGTCTCGCCGGGTTCGACAAAACCGGCAATAACACTAAACATCCCTTCCGGGAACCGGGGGGACCGGGCGAGCAGGACTTTGTCGCTGTTTTTTATCAGCACGATAATTGCCGGGGAGATCCGGGGATAAAAAATACGCCTGCATGACGGGCACTGCCAGGCCCGTTCGGTCAGCACCGGTTCTGTCGGGGTCCCGCAGCGGCCGCAGAACCGGTTTGCCTTGGCGCAGTCGATCATGCGGACGGCATATGCGGCAACCGCGAGATCCTCGTTCGGGATATGCCCCCAGAGTTCCCTCACACCGGAAACAACCCGTCCCTCCGGGAGCGGGACGCCGTCAGGAAGTTCTGCCGCATAATATATCCCGCTTTTCCCCTCTCCCAGGTATTCGATGCAGGATTTCTGCCGGATCTCCGGCGCGGGGGAGAACTCCGAATAAACCTTCGGTGTTTTGTTTCCGCAGACGGCAACACCGTTCCCGGAGACATAGATCCAGCGGGCGTTCTTTTCCGGAAAATCCGGTGGCTGTGGATAATGACGGGTCAGTCCTTTTACGGAAAACGCTGCATCGTGATGAGAATCGGCGTGAATGGAAGAACGAAACATCTGGCACCGGGTGTACAAAATATTGGCTGCCGGGTATAAAGAAATGACAGGGGGTCGGAAACACCGCATCAAATCGGCGCTCCCTGCCCGGTTTTCTCCAGGGATTTTGTACCGGAGGCACCCGCAATAGTAACAGATTTCTCCATCCTGTCGCGGGAGGAAATCCCTTAATATATTCTGTAAACCCGGTCCCTCCGGAGACCACAACGTTTAATGCAGGATCTGTTGAAAACTGCTGGAGCAATTATTGGATATACGAACCGTATATCCGGAGAAAGTCGCATGGAATTCCCCGAAACTCCCTCTATGAGAAAAGCCCGCCCTGCCGGCCCGGCCGCAGGCCGGTCTCCCTTAACCCCGTTTTTTGGAGCACATATTTTAAAAAGGCGGGTGTTTTGTCGCCCGTTCCTTTGTACGCTCGTACTCTTCCTTGCCCTGTTTGCCGGAGTTGCCGATGCCGAGATGAGCCCGGCGTCCATTGTGGCAGCCGGCAATGTCTATGTTTCCAATATCAGTTATGATCCCGTAACCTTTTTCACCGGGGATACCGGGACAGTAACCTATACCGTCACCAACGGGAACTCCAATACATCGGTTGGCATTAACCATGCAACATTTGGCGATACCAGTTTCCAGCTGGTGAGCGGGACCTACGATTCTTCGTCTACTCTCGGTCCCCTCCAGAACCGTAAATATATCTTTTCTGTTGTGGCCAATGCAAACGATGGTACCTACTACCCGGTGTTTTCCTTAAGTTTCCGGGATGCAGATAACCTGAACTACCGGAGTACGGTCAAGATCGATAACACCCCGCTTATCCTAACCGTCCAGGATAAACCGGATGCATTCACGCAGGGAAAGAAAGACGCCGTTACCGTCCAGATTGCAAACCCGCGCCAGAGCGATGTGAAAAATGTCATCTTCTCGGTTACGGGAGCGAATGCCACGCTCACGCCATCAGATATGTTCGTCGGGAACCTGACAGCAGGTTCAAGCCGGCTCGTGAACTTCTCGGTCACCCCGGATACCCCCACTTCCCTTGCAGTAAACGTGGACTACGATAACGGGGACAACCACCACTCCGTCGGTATGACCATACCTGTCCCGTTCACTACGGACAAACAGCATGCAAACCCGGTCATAAGTAATGTCAATATCAGGAATACCGCCGGGACATACCGGGTCACCGGGGATATTACAAATGCCGGGCTCC
>JAQWDG010000125.1 GCA_028705545.1 Methanoregula sp.
CTTTTCCTCGCATTAGAAAGTTTAGCTTCTAGCTGTCTGTCTCTCTCATCCATGTAGGCATCCATATCGGCGATCCCGTACACGTTGCCCTGGATGGTCATGGGGGCATTGATCACTACCTGCCCACCGCCTCCTCCAAACCTCTCTATGGCCTGGTCGATGCCGCCTATCCACTCACCGCCCGGCCTGTCACCGACTACCGCCAGCGTTGGCTCAGGCACAAAGACGTCACCTTCTGCATAGGAAGGCAGGTAATAGGGGCTATAGGTGGAATATGGGCTATCCCACCAGTCGGAGCCGCCGCCACCGCCGCCCCCATAGCTGCCGATCTGTTGGACATATACAGGCTTGGTGACCGGGGCACTTGCGGCGGCATTAATGGCCGCTATGGCGCTCATAGCCTGGGAGTCGTCGACGTTGATGGGGACCTTCTGCTCCTCGGTCAGCTTTGCCTGGAAGCTCGACCACTGGCTTTCAGCGGCTGAAGTGTCGAGGCTCGGGCTCAACTGGAAATCCGTATAGTCCTTCCCCAAGACAGCACCCCCGACCGAAGCCATAGCCTTCTGAGTGGCTGCTATGCTCTGGATCTGGCTGAGCTTCCAGTCGAGATACTGCTCGCCTCCGGCTCCTATGTACGAGCCCTGGAAGAGAGTCTCAGCATTCTGCTCTTGCCAGAGGCCGAACTCTGACATGGTCTCGGTGCAATCCTCCATGGCGCTTTTGAGCTGATCAAATCCTACCGTCGTGCCTTTCGTTTTGCTGTTGATGCCATCAAGAGTCACCCCGGCCCGGATACCGAACTCTTCCCAATATGATCCGCCTTCATGGAGAGCGGTGCCCAGGTCCCAAGTGTACTGCTTGTCTCGGTCGCTTAGGCTATCATAATTGTCCACCAGAGCCTTGTATTTATCATAATAATATAAATAAAGGTCACTTCCTGCGGTGGGTGCAAGTCCTTTTTGTAAATATTGCTGAAGTTGGCTAACTTCTTCCTCGTAACTAGCAGAAAAAAACCGTTCTACGTTTGATATGCCTAATTTTGATAAGTCCTCGCCTTTAGAATATGCATTGATTACTTTCGATAACAGTGAACTATCGTCGCCATCGATTTTTACTACAAGAGGGTTATTTTCGGCGAATAACTGCAGATCTCCTATGAGCCTCTGAACTTCTGCCTGTGCTTGGGCGTCGTCCGGATCGGCCTCCAGCCGGATTCGGGCAGCTTCCAACGATTCCAGTTTATCTTGCATAGCGCCGATGTATGCAAGTGCATTGTCACCGCCTTGCCGGGAGAACTCTTCGGGATCAAATAATCTCAGGTTTCTCATCCGAGATGCCGCGGATTCCAGTGTTTCGGGATCAAACCAGTTGTCTTGAATCGACTGGTTGATCATATCACCAGTGCTCTCGATTTCTGACTCGATGGCCCCTGCTACGTTTGTGAATATTCCACGGACCTCGAAGCGATCTACCATGAAATTGGAATTGGCTAGATTTGCGAAATTGGCATCCCCAAAATCTATATCGGCCTGCATAGACATTGCCTGCAGAGCTATTGAAGCCTCGTTGGCGGGCCTATCGACGTCCGATGTGACGTTGTACCTGGCCACCTCTTCAGTTGTGTTGTTTGGGAGTGTTCTCGTGAGAGTATACTTACCGCCTACTTTTTCTGGTTTGTACTTCAGTTGGTATTTGATATTGCCCTCTTGAACAGGAGTACTCTCCCACGCAGCACTTTCCCACTTATTTTTTTTACTCTCGGATATTACCGGCTCTCCGGTAGCTGATGTTAGCCACTCAAGGAAGTATGCCTTGTCCTGGCTGATACCCGCATTCTGCCTAGAGCCGGCTGCGGACCAAAATGCATCGTCCACCGCATCAGCAACGGCACTTGTAATTCCTGACTTGGCATTCTGCGCTCCCTGTACCATTCCTTCTTTGGTGCCTTTCTTGACCGCATCTTCGGTCGCTATCCCGAGCTTTTCTTTAGCATTCGTGGAAACGCGATCCCAGAAGCCCGCCAAATCGCCCAGAAGAGAGGACGCGCCTTCGGCCACCCCGCCTAGCCCGATCTTGTTCAATCCCTGGCTAGCCAAAGATCCCAGGGCATTGACAGCCCCAGAGACTGCCGTAGGGATAGCGTTCGCTAGGCCATCGACTATATCACCGAATATATCCCCCCAGAAGGCACCGACCTCAGATAGCTTGCTATTGATGCTATCGAGTGCACCGGTCAGGGCCTGGAATTGGGCAGAGCTTGTGACCGTGGCTATGATTTCTTCTTTGAAGGCTTCGACATAAGCCCGGCCAGTCCGGAAGGCATCGTTGAGCCTGCCAGTACCCGCGACCAGGACGCTCAGGTTCATGCTGCCCATCGTGCCTATCATACCAGTAACCTGGCTGATTCCGGCAGTGAGCGGCCCCAGGCCTGCTGTCATGGGCTCCCACAGGTTCTCGCCTATCTGTCGGACAGCATTGAGCGATCCTGCCATTGAGTTTATCACGGGCGATATGGCCGCGTTGATTGGGCCGCCTATGTCCTTCAGGATGGCGTTTAGGGAGTTCTTCAAGACCTGGATCGAGGACTTCATGTTGTCCGCGCCAGCCTCAAAAGATTCCCCTATCGACTCTCCTTTCTTCCCGGCCTCTACCGTGTCCTCGATGGACTGCCGCCATTTGTCTGTGTGGCCGACCATCTTTGTGAGAGCGTCCATGCCGTACGAGCCGCCCAGGGTCTTCGCGGTCGAAAGGAGCTTATCGGCAGGCAGGCTCTCCAGGGCCGACCCGATCCTCAGGATGGTGTCCGAGGGATCGGTGCTCATGGCCTGCATGAACTCCTCTGTGGACACCCCAAGGAGAGAGGCAGCTTCGGCCTGAGACTTTTCGTTAGTGGTGAGCTGGTTCAGGAGAGCGTCGAAGCTTCCTGCAGCTCGCTCTGCTGACGGGAACACGGAGCTGAGCATCCCGCCCCAGCCAGCCACTTCGTAGGCACCGGCACCGAGGGAGGACATTGAGCCCGCGACTCTGGTCGAGAAGTCGAGGACGTCCTTCTCTGTGGCATTGAAATTGTTGCCCACATAGTCCACCGCAGAACCGAACTGCCTCGCGAACTCTGATGAATCTTGAACTCCTTCCGGCAGGCTCTTGAGCTGGCCCTTGATCTTGCCTATGGCGGTGGCTGCCTCTTCAGCGGGCATATCGAATGCCGAACCCATCTGGAGGGCTACTTCGGTGAACCCGGCAATGGAAGTTTTCTCGATGCCCAAAGAACCAGCTGCAGCGGCGACGCTCTGTATTTCGGCAACCGTCGTTGGCATCCGGGAATAGAGGTTCGTGAGGCTAGAATCCAGCTCGTTGAAAGCCTCCGTACCCTTTTCTATGCTGGTGGTCTTGGAGATCTGGGCCATGCCAGCTTCCCATTCCATCGCGGCACGGGACGAGGCCACGCCCAGGGCTCCAGCTGCGGCTACTCCGGCCACTGCTGCGATACCGACCGGCCCCATAGCCAGAGCAGTGCTGCCCGCGATGTTCCCGAGAGCCCCCAGAGGCGCGGTGACCCCTTGCACCAGATCGGCGCCGATGCTCATCCCGGCTTGCTTCCAGTTCTTACCGGAAAGTGCACCAGATATGCCGCCGCTCATCTGGCCGCGTAGGTTCTGCTCGATACCGGCTACGCCAGCGGAGGCGTCTTGTTTCGCTTTGGCGAGCCCGGCCTGGAGCCTGGAGTCGTCAGCATCTATGATTACGGTTGCTCTGCCTACCTCAGTCATGGAACCTCAGATTTATCTATGTGGAGTTCGAAAATGGCGATCATGAAAAAAGTGATAGCATTCCTATTGGTGGTTGGCTTCCTGGTGGGGGCTGCCCAGGCAAGATCTCCAATGTCAGGCGATTTGGTGCGGATTGGACTCGGTGTGACAAGTGGCGTGCTTAGTTATGAGGGAGTGGTCACGGACGTCAAAGATGGTATGATCTGCCTGGACTGCTGGTCCATGAGCACGGTTAGTGCGAATGACGAAGATCTAGTAGATCGAGAATACCCATTTGATGTGTGCATAGGCACTGGCACGATAATGCACCTGGTATGGCTTTCCGACTAAGGCGGCCCGCCCTCGCCTACGTCCTTCATCAGTTGGATGTGGTCGTCTAGGGAGGGCTTTCGGTCCTTCGGCTGCGCTCCAGGAACGACATAGAACTCCCGGAACGGCGGCAGGCCCTCGTTAAACCACTTGGCTACCCCGGTGGCAGCGGAATAACCGGCGAACGCTGCCAACCTCTCCTGCCGTGCGTCCTCATTCCGCTTGTGCTCGACCAGAGCGTTAAGCTCATTGGCCGTGAGGCTGAGAAAAGCGTCCGGTGACAGCCCCAGCTCGACCAGTCCTATTCTTGTGGCTTGTTGCCAGAAATTTTCTGAAGATTCTGAATCTTCTTCCGGTCGTCCGCCAGCTCCAGCCGGGCTACTTCCAGCTTGGCATCGGCCTTCTCCTTGTTGATCCGGTTGATTTCGGCTTCTCTGGCCATATTTTCCAGCCAGACCGCAACCAAAGAAGGGTCGTTCACCACCAGATAGCTATGATAGATCTTCTGTTGCAAGCTCTCCAGGCTACCGCCTCGGTCGAGATAGCCCTGGATGGCCTGGGATGCTTCGCTTGGGCCGTCCTTCTTTCCAATCCCGTCAATGTCGCATGCCGCTGCGACGGCGGCCTCAAGAACGTCAGATATCTTGAGGAAGTTGCTGAGAATATATCCCGCATGGACAGCCATGCCCGGCTTGAAGATCTCGTGCCTCTTCAGGATATCTTTTGCTCTGCTTTCGAACTTCTGGAGGGCTCGGAAGTTCCATCTAAGTTCTCTCGTCTCATCCATATCGAGCGTGATAAAGCTCTTTCCTGCATCTTCGTTTGACATATCAAATCCTTCCTAGGAGGGAGGGCTCAGCAGTCCTTCGCATAACCACATCATCGCCCAACCATATTCATGTTTCGGGATAGATCTCCCCGTTTCCTTTCACGGTTATTGTTCTCTCTTGGGCTTTGTCCGGATTAGCTATGATGCGATCCAAGTTCAGGAGCGTGCCCTCACCGACGAAGCTCTTGGAAGTCGAGTAGATGCTGTATATCTTCCAGATGAGCTTGTCCGCCACATCAGGTAGATCAGCCTCGCCCGTGTAATAGAAGGCGCCTGCCGATATCTCCCATGATCTCCGGCCAGATATCGAATTGCCCCAGCCAGAGTCGTCGATGCTTGTGGTATCGATCTCCCGGCCATCGATCTTCAGCTTGCCGTCGTAGACCAGCAGGATCTTCACGAAGTTGGTTTCGCTCCGGCGCTTTCCGGTCGCGGTGATAGTGTGGCCGCTCATGGAAGTTTCGAACGTCACGGAGCCGCGTAGATAGTTCACGGTGAACCCCGAGGTCACTGGCGTTCCGTCAGACTCTATGACCAGCGTCTCGTCTTCGTCCCAGTAGCGGCTACCTTTCGCGGCCTGATAAGTGAGATGGTCGCCAGAATCAGCCATCGCCAGATCAGTGAAGACGACCGACGCCTCGAGAGGATCGTCCTTATAGAGAGCGG
>JAQWDG010000126.1 GCA_028705545.1 Methanoregula sp.
GATCACCAGTTCTTTATACGTCTTGGCGATGTACAGGATGTTCGACCCCACGGTCTTGGGACTCATCCCGATCTCGGTGGCGATGTGTTTCGACTTGTAATACGTTTTGCCTTTCAGCACCCCCTCCTTTAAATACTCGATGAGACGGCGCTGATCGTCAGTATACTTGATTGTTTTTGGTATTCGCATGATTCCACCTCCCTGATTATAGATCGTTTTGCAATATAGTTATTTGGGGACCGGTTGATAACGGCATTGCGACCGCGACATGTCCCCGCGGCGTGTCGTCGCGCCAGACGCAGGTCATCGTGACGCCGCAGGCGTCGCATCGGATCTCGTCGTGGTTGGAACCAAGGTTGACCAGTTGGCCGCAGTACCGGATACGTTCGCCGCAGACCGGGCATCGAAAGACAATCCGGTCAGACGAGAACGGCAGGGCGTAATCACAATCATCGTCGTCGTCAACCCGTTCTCGTTCGAGGATCTGCATGTTCAGGATCTGCCAGCCGTGCCGATGATCCGGGATGTAGAACGGGCAGGTGCGACAGGCGGCGAAGTTGATCTCCCCGTCATATCCAAGATCCCGGACACAGTGGGTCGTCTGCATCGGCACGTAGTCCCGGGTCTTGACGTCGAGATGTTCCAGTGTCAGCATACGTGTCCTCCAATCGGCCGGGCGATTGCTGTGTCGCAGAGCGGGCAGGGCGGTAGGGTCATTCCGGTCCGATCGGTGATCAACAGATAATTCGTCTGGTGGTCCGGACATGTGATCCGGGCGTAGGTACGTCTCTGAACGTGGGTTACCCGGACGGTGTGGCCGTTGACAGTCCAGGCAATCTCCGGGCCGCAAGATACCGGGGGGATATCGATCACGATTCCCCCTCCATCGCCCGTTTGGCGGCCTGTTTCAGTACATGGTCGGCGCTCACCTTGCCGGTCGGCTCGATGCGGAACCGTTTGGTTTCCACGACGTTCCGGTCCCCGTCGAGCCGATAAATCTCCCCGGTGATGGCACCATCGGGATGCGTCACGTAGTCGGGTTCGAAGAAATACGTCTTTCCTCGATGTGAAATGGTGTTCTGTCCCATGGTGTTATCACTCTGGTTATGGAGCCGCCGGAACATCCGGGCGGCGTCGGGCGATGCTGTCCAATCCATCAGGTATTACCTCTGTATTACAAATTGTCGTGCGAAAAGATATAGGTTGTGGCGTCAGACAACGATACCGCTTTGAGTGTGGATATGACAATGTGGGGGAGGATGCGCCACTATCCTCACCCCCCCCTCCCAGAACGTCACCATGAACCGCCCGAACGGTCCTTTCCGCTCAGGCCGGAAATCTAACAATCCGACCCGGGCGCCGGCATCGTCCACGACCGTTCTGAGTTGCTGCTCGGTGAGCAGATCCGGATCGTAGTCCAGGGAGAACGCAATCTCCCAGGCATCCAACCGTGGACGGAACCGCACGATCCGTCCTTTCGTCGCTGGAACCACGACCGCCCGGGCGTCGATCTTGTAGGTCGTCGTGCCGAGACTGCATTGGTCCGGGTCGACGAATACGCAGGCGGCAACGGGCTTCTGAAGGGACGCTCGGCCCTTGCCCTTACTGTACGTCGCCGCAGCAATCAGGGCGCGCTGAATCGCAACACCGGGAATGTAGAGATCTCCGCTCTCCTCGTCCCGATAGGCCGCGATCTCGGCCTGCTCTTCTTTACTCATCTTTGCGATCGCCTGCACCGGCTCCAGGGGGAACCGGTGCATCAGAAGGGGCGAAATGCCCCTAATTTTAACATCCACTCGCTTACTTGGCATCTTTCTTCACCTGATCTAAGATCATCGGCGAACTGCCGGGAGCGGGTTTGACCCCGCGCCCGGCAAAACCTTGCCTCGCCTCGGCCTGCCACGCCGGACCATGCACAACCGGGGCTCGCCGCGCCATGCCAGACCTTGCCACATCATGAGTCCCCTCGCCCGGTTTCCCGGGGTCATCGGGGAATGTCCGGGTACGGGTGCGACCCCGCACCCGGCAAAACCTTGCCTCGCCTCACCGAACCGAGCCGTACCTTACCTAACCTAACCCCGCCTTGGTGGTGCCTCCCCCTTGCGGGATCATCGGCGAACGGCCGGGTACAGGTCTGACCCTGCACCCGCTCCCTTACCTCGGCGGACCTCACTCCCTAGCCATCCCCGCATGGGTGATCTCGCATTTGTCGAGATACACCGTGATATAGCAGGCCGGGCAGGTCGTCCGGTACTGCGACCCCCCGCGATACATCCAGGTGTGACCGCACTTGTGGCACCGCAGCGGGATCCCCTGCATTCGGCGGGTCTGCTCCTCACAGGCCGCCCGCACCTCATCGACGCTCTCGATCTCATCAGCCCGGGGACCGACCAGGGCCATCCCCTGCTTGTCTACGGCCCACACCGGATAGGCTGTATCGACCCCCTCCGGGATCGGGGCAGAGGGGAGCGCGTCCATCCGCACGTAGTCCTCCGCTGCTACTCTCCGATCGGCCCGATCACCGATCTCATCCAGCCGCGTGAGCAGTCCCACCAGTCGGGATATGTCCTCCGTATCCCAGGCTCTAACCTCCCGGGCGATGATCCGCGCGGCCCGGTCGAGGACATCGAAGTACGCGGTCCGGTCAATCCCCTCCAGGGAGAAGAGGCTCTCGTCATAGTCGACCTCCACCCAGGTCGTCGCCGCGCTCGTCAGGGCCGGGAGATGCTCGGTCGGCTCACCGGCCGCCCCAACCGCGTACACTGCGACCTCCCGCAGCGGAACGAGGTAGAGTTCGAGGGTCGCCTCGTCGCGCTCACTCACCGTGAGCGAGTCGAGGACCCCGATCCATTCCTCATCAAGCGCGAGGTACTCCCGCGCTTCGTCGTAGTCGAGCCGGACCCTGATCGCCGGCTCGCCGTTCCAGGTTGTTGTTTCGTGTTGCATTTCAGTCCTCTCTCTCGTAGGGGTAGACAGTCCCGATCGCAAAATTATTATTCTCATCGTCCGTCTCGTAGATCGGGGATTCCCCGATCGAGGGGTTGTCCACATCAGCCATTGAGAAAATCTCCCCATCAGGATAATGCATCTGGATAAACTCCAGGGCCTCATCCTCATCAGCGACGATCCTCTCTCCATAGCACCCGAGCTTTACTCTGTAAGCCATTTCTTACATCTCCTCTCCCGTTCGGGAGAAATGCGGCCCCGGGCCTCGAACCCGGGCGGGGCCTGGCTACCCTCGCCGCTCAATCGATCCACTCGATATCGAGCACGTCGACAGATCCCTCGTCGTCTTCGATCTGCACCTCTGCCAGATAGCGGAGTTCCTCCCGCCAAACCGATGCATAGAGATCTGCGTACTCATCGATCAGATCATTCTCTTCGCTCGTCATCTCGTCCGGGAACACGTCCCGGATCCGCCCCTCCTTGATCCTCTCCTCCCGGGCCTCAGTCCACCAGCGGGTCGTATCATCACCGAGGTCGGTCTCTACGAACGCAGCGGGGTCGTAGATCGCCACTCCGGTATAGTAGGTCCCGCGCTGTTCCACGCGAACTTCCGCGCGGCCGTTTGGCCAGACAAAGACCCCCCTCCGGTCGCCCCCGGTCCCGGTAATCTCATCGTTGTTCAGGATCGCGTCTGCGATCTCCTTCCTGGATAGTTGGATTCTCATTCTCGTTCACCTCATTTTGTTCTGGTTTTGCCCTTTCGGGCGATTCCTAACGGATTTTC
Source organism: Methanoregula sp. (assembly GCA_028705545.1). Taxonomy (GTDB): domain Archaea; phylum Halobacteriota; class Methanomicrobia; order Methanomicrobiales; family Methanospirillaceae; genus Methanoregula. The sequence goes on from JAQWDG010000126.1 coordinate 3,731, forward strand.
TGAAAGCGGGGCGGGGGTCGCGAGCCCCCTGCCGGCCGGGTTGCCCCGCCGGACCCCGCGACGCGCTCACTCGTCCCAGACCTCTACATGGTCGGGGTGATCCCAGTCACACGCACCCGACTCGTCCTGCACCTCAGGATCATAGTCCTCGCGCGTCCGCCAGTAGACTAGGGCCGACCGCCCCGTCTCGATCTCCACTGCAGAGGCTGCGTATGCGTCGTCAAACCCAAATCCGGGAGCGGTCACACACCGGCCGTAGTAGTACGCTTGCTGGGTCAGGCCGTAGGTCCGTCCCTGGGACCCAACCCGCCCGCCCTCATACTGATCCCGATTGAGGATCGGATCCTCGACAGGGAGCCACCCTCCCCCGTTTTCCGTTGCGAGGTCCTCGTCTGACGGGATGCGGTCGTATACTCCGCGAGCGCTCTCCGTGCGACCGTCAGGTAGGATACAGACGAGGCGACCCTCTAGGGGCAGGCCGTCCGAGGTCTGCACATCGAGGAGGGCGACGACGATCTCACTGTCCCCCGGGGGGCGCAGGTCCCGGATCCGCACTACGCGGAGGGCTCCCTCTCTCTGCGAGCCGATCGCATCCGGGATGAGGTCCCGGGCCTGATCGTAGTCCGCGAGGACCTGCTCGCTGATGTGCTGCAGGAGGTCAGGGTTCCCCCGCTCGCTCTCGTCCAGGAGGGCGATCCGGTGCTCGTAGATCCTGTTCAGGGTTTCGAGGTCATCTGAGGAGTACCCCTCTGTGGTTTCGGTCGTGTATTGCATGATTCCCATCTCCTCCCGATGGAGGGAAGCGGGGCCGGGGTCGCGGACCCCGAGCCGGCCGGGTTGCCCCGCCTGACCCCGCGACGTACTCACCTGGGCTTGTTGCGATAGGTCACTACATAGTAGTCCTCACCCACGAGGTAGGTAAAACCCTCCTCGTCCCACTCTCCATCCTGCGCTGCGTCTGCGTGATCGATAGGGATGATCGCGTCCAGCATGTAATTCCGCCCGTTGATCTTCATATCCACACCGGACTGCTCTTCCGTTGCGATGATCTCACGCCCGTTCTTGCGGATCTCCCAGATGTAGGGGCGGGCCGCACCTGATACACATGGATGCTTTCGATCGTCCCGTCCGGCCGGACCCGGGAGATCCCCTCATAATTAACTGCGAGGTTGTGAAGATTCCCGTCATCCTGCTCCCGGATCGCGTCTACGAGTGCGCTTACATCCCACATCTGCGCTCCATCATCAATCTTTACTGCATCCTCATCCGGGATCATCTCCCAGAGCATCTCGACCGCTTGGGTCATGGTCATTTCTGTCATGTTCTCTCCCTACTGCATACTATGTATGCATAGTATAAATAAGTCTCTCCCCCCCACTCCCGGGTTACTCCTCGGATGATCTCGCAACCCTGAACTGGATCTACGATCAAACGGGCAGAGAGCCCAGACGTCCTCCAGCAGAACAGCGATGAGGTCCTCCACGATTACGATCTGGTCCGGGACCGCATTCCGGAGGCGATCCGTATTGAGAGCAACCTAGTGGTGCACGTCCCGGTCAATGAGCCGAGAATCTCCCGGCTTTAGCCGTGGAGAGTGTCAACTCAGCGGACCTTGAACGCCGCAGGCTCCCCTACGCTGGGGGGCCGACACGCTTCACTCTTTTTCCGATCCACACTATGCAGCCACGCATCGACCTCCCGCAACCCGGCGATGAACTGTTCCGGGGTCGAATATTCGGTCCAGACGACGATATGGGGGTTGCGACGTCCGATCCGCCGCCGTCGATGATCGATCCACCGCCCCT
>JAQWDG010000127.1 GCA_028705545.1 Methanoregula sp.
TTGCTTCGGGAAGTGGCAGGCCGAGAAGATCGATCCGGGCCGGGACAACATCCGTGCAGAGAAGGTCGCCCTCTTTTGCGAGTTTTACCAGTTCGATCCCGTGGACGACCTGCCCGACCACGCTGTGCGCCGGGCCGCTCGGGACATCGGCACGGTAGATGTAGATCCCGCCGACCGAGGGACCGCCCGTGCGGACGGTCACGGTCCCTTCGCGCCGCGGGTGCACGAACTGGGAGGGTACCTCGGTCCCGACCAGCTTTGCATCGAGGATATGGGTGCTTGTCGCCCGGTTGACCGCAAACCTTCCCCTGGCAAGACCAAGGAGCAGGTGCTCGACGCTCGCGGCTGCCCCGGTTGCCACCTCTTTTTCGGAATACCCGTGCGCCTCGATCGTGACATGGGTCACGATCAGCATCCCGTCTTCGAGCACGAGCGAGGAATCGGTCGTGGTAAACGAGCGGCTCGTGTCCGCCCAGCTGATCACCGGCTCGATCTTTGTCACCCGGTCGCCGTTCGTCCACTGGTCGAGCACGCCCCGGCCGCTCACGACCCGGGCGACGACCCCTCCGGTCTCGCCTGCACCGTGGTCGGCAAGGTGGCGGCTCTTTGCGAAGATGAGGTACGAGGTCTTGTTGTCGTATCCGCCGCAGCCGAGGATCACGTCGCCCCGCTCGTAGAGGTGGGGTTTTTTGTCGGGCCGGACATCGGAAGCAAACGGCCCGAACGCGGCCGCGTACCGGTCCGCCCAGTGGATAGAGAGGCTGTCGGCAATCCCTTTGCGGTCGAAAATATTTTCCAGGGCCCCGGTAAGTTCGAGCGTGATCTCGCCGGCGGTGGTCGTGACCGCGATATTCCCGGTTTTTTCCTGTTCTTTTGTCGCCGGCCGGATCACGGCAGCGCTGCAGCCGGCGGGAAGACCTCCCGTGAGAGCGCCAAGCGTACACCCGTCTTCTGCTTCGCGGATTTCCCCGTCAACGTGAACGCGGATCATGGCCGTCACGATTACTTGGCCGGGTCCGGGGCCGCACCCATTACCTTGCGCTCGTCGTCTGTTAAGTGCGCGAGCACTTCGGCGGTCTTTCCCATCTCGACAATCTTGCCGCCCCGCATCAGCGCGACCCGGTCGCAGATGTCGTGCACGAACTCCATATCGTGCGAGACCACGATGAATGTCTCGTCGATATCGTCCCGCGAGTGCATGATCGAGTGCTTCACATCGATCTTTGTTATCGGGTCCATGGTCCCGGTCGGCTCGTCGAGGATCACGATTTTGGGCTCACGGATCAGGACCTGTGCGAGCGCGACCCGGTGGCGTTCTCCCTCGGAGAGGTGGCTGGGCAGCCGGTCGAGGATCTCTTTGCTCTTTTCCTCATTGAACCCGGCCATCTTTAAGGTGATGATTGCCTTTCGCATGGCGAGTTCCTTGGGGAATTCAAGGCCGATCGCATCGGTCAGGTTGTCGAGCACGGTCCGGTGCGGGTAGAGGTCGTACTCCTGGTGCAGGAGGCCGATGTACTCCTTTGCCCGGCCCCGCTCGTTGATGCCGGGTTTTGTCATGTCGATCCATTCGTCGCCGATCCGGACATTGATCTCGCCGCTGGTCGGCTCGATAAGTCCCGCGATGATCCGGGAGAGCGTGGTCTTTCCCGCGCCGCTCTTCCCGATGATCCCGAAGATCTCCTTCGTGTAGACATCAAAGGTCACGCCGTTTACGGCCCTGACCACGCCGCGGTCGACAGAGATGTAGCGCTTCGTGAGGTCGCGGGCGGCAACGATCTTCTCCCCTGCCTCGGAGTGCTCGAAGGCTTCCGTGTCCTCGCAGCCCTTCATGAATTCGCCGATGACCTCTTTTGGCGTCCCGATCTTTCCAATCGAGCCGTCCACGAGGAGGAGGGCGCGGCTCGCCACGTCCTCTATTACCTGCGAGAAATGGGAGGTGACGACCATGCCCATGTTGTTGGTGGCCGCTGCTTCCTTGAGCATCGTGTGGACGATCTTTGCCGTGCCGGGGTCGAGCGTCCCGGTCGGTTCGTCAGCGAAAAGTAAAAAAGGCTCCTTTGCGAGCTGCCGGGCGAGCACAACCCGCTGCTTCTCGCCGCCCGAGAGGTCGCGGGCGATATGCATCATCCGGTGCGAGAGCCGGACCTGGTCGATGAGGTCGGCCGCACGGTTGATGGCCTTATCCTGAGGATAATTGATATCGTCGAGAGCGTGAAGGACGTTCTCGATCACCCGGTCGTCTCCATAGAGGGCAAAGGTCCGCTGGAACATGATCGCGGTCCGGCGCATCACCCGCCTTTTCAGCGCATCGTTGGCCTCGTTCCAGAGGTCCACATCGATTGCCTCGAGTTTTCCCCCGCAGTGGGGACAGGGCTTGCCGGCAGAGCTTGCAACATCCATGTAATCGCAGGAGGGACAGGCAGAGACGTGGTAGATGATCTTCCCGCTCGTGGGGGGCTGTTCCACGCCCCGCATGAGGTGCATGAGTACCGTTTTTCCGGCCCCGCTTCTCCCGATGATCCCGAGGATCTCGCCTTCGTGGATCTCAAAGGAGATGTTTTTGAGGGCATGCGTACCGTCAAAATCCATGCAGATGTTATCGACCGTGATCAATGGAGCCTTCATAATTCCCTTGTACCTAATGTTACACAGGTGTCATATTATCTTTTATATGCTGCCCTGACCCCGTAGAGGTCAGCAGGCCCGGGTATTTTTCAGGTCCCGTACAATGGGCAGGACTTCCTGCACGCAGTTGACTACGTAGTCGGCGGCCTTGAAGAGTTCCTCCGGCCTTTCCCCGGGCTGCTGGACGGTGAGGATTGCGGTGTCCGCGGCCCGGAACGCACAGATGTCGTTGATCCCGTCGCCGACCATGACCACGTGGTCGTACTCTTCTTTGAGGTCCGAGACGATCTGGGCCTTGACGGTCGGGGTCGCGACCCCGTAGACCCGGTCCCGCGGAATGCCGAGGTGGTCGGCCATGATCTCCAGTTTTGTCGAGCGGTCGCCGGACGCGATGAACGCCGGGATGCCCATCTTGTGGAGGGCGGTGATCGTGTCCTTTGCCCCTTCAAACGGCCAGCCCCCGGCCGTGATGGCAAACTCGATTGACCGCCCGGCCATGTTGAGGATCGCACCGGAGTTGAGCGTGAGCGTGGACTCGTCCTTGCAGATCCGCCAGACGTCCCGGATGCATTCCTGGAGGTCGCCGACTTTCGTGACGGTGTCCGAATAGAGCATCCGGCCAATCTCTTCTGCGGTCGTGATCTTCCGGGTGCAGCTGATCCCAAACCCGATCCCGTTCTCCGTGAGGTACGTGGAGAGGAGTTCGTCTTTGTCTGCCGCAATCAGGTGCTTGGAGTGGACCGGCAGCACGATCAGAACCCGGTCGGGGCAGGTGAACGTGAGCGTGGTCGTCTCGACCCCGGGCATGAGCACCTGGCGTGCGACATCCTTTGCTACCCGGTACGTGGAAAGGAGCGTGCCGGCACTGTCAAAAACCACAGCGGTTGTCATGGTATCACACGGGTAAGAAGGTCTATGTAGCATCCCCGCGTTACTGGATAAGTAGAGGCTGCTTTTTTTATGATCGTATCTGAAACGGCAGACAAGATAAAACGCATGGAGATCCGGGGAGCGGGGCGGATCGCCCGGGCAGCGGCAGAGGCGCTCCGTGACGGTGCCCTGTCTTCACGGGCGGCAACGACAGAATCGTTCAGGATGGAGATGACGCAGGCAGCAGACACGCTCCTTGCTACCCGCCCGACCGCGGTCTCGCTCCCGAACGCCGTCCACATGGTGATGGCGGGCATCAAAAAAGCTTCAACCGTAGAAGAGGCAAAGGCCGGGATCGTGACCCGGGCCGACGAGTTCGTCACGTCCTCGCAGCACGCGGTGGAACGGATCGCTGCGTTTGGCTCCCGCCATATCCGGGACGGCGACACGATCATGACCCACTGCAACTCCGAGGTCGCCCTTGCATGCATTGTTGCGGCGCACCGGGAGGGAAAGGAGATCGAGGTCTTTGCAACCGAGGTCCGGCCGAGAAACCAGGGGCTCATCACGATAAAGACCTTAAACGATGCCGGGATCAAAACGAACTTCATCGTGGACTCGGCGGTCCGGTCGTTCATCCACGATGTCGATCTCGTGGTGGTCGGGGCGGACGCGGTGACCGTGAACGGTGCGGTGGTAAACAAGATCGGGACCTCGCAGGTCGCCCATGCAGCGGTCGAGGCCCGGGTAAACGTGATGGTCGCGGCAGAGACCTATAAGTTTGCGCCCCGCACTATCCTCGGCGAGCTCATCAAAATCGAGGAGCGGGCGGGAAGCGAGGTCCTGCCGGACGAGATTGCAAAGACGCTCCCGAACGTCACGGTCCGGAACCCGGCGTTCGATGTGACGCCGGCGGAATACGTCGACCTGATCGTGACCGAGAAGGGAGCGATCCCGCCGCAGATGGCGTACGTGATCATCCGCGATTACCTGGGCTGGGAGATCGGCGAGTTCGGCGACCCGCTGGGCGGTACGGGAGGACTGAACGGTTCGTGATCCTCCTTTGTACCGGCAGCACCGCCTAAAAAGCCGATGCGTTTATTGAATACGAACATCAGATGAGTAGATAACGGGCCGTGCCGGATTTTACCGCGGCCGGAGGGACAAAACCATGGAAATACCATTTACCAAACTGCACGGGAACGGGAACGATTTCGTGCTGATCGACGAATACGCCGGGACGGTCATTCCCGACGAGATGAAAGGACAGTTTGCTGCCCTGTACTGCGACCGGCGCTTCGGGATCGGGGCGGACGGCGTGCTCTTCCTCTCAAAACCGACAAAGAAAGCAGATGTCCGGATGCGGGTCTTCCAGCCGGACGAGAGCGAAGCGGAGATGTGCGGGAACGGGATCCGGTGCCTTGCGAAATATGCGTACGATAATGAATACGTAAAAGAGACCTGCACGATCCAGACCGGGGCCGGGGAACTGGGAGTGACCGTGAAGTACAAGGACGAAGAGTGTACCGTGACCATCGGGATGGGCCAGCCGAAGTTTATCAGGAACGAGATCCCGGCAACCGGCAACGGCGAGTACCACGAGAAGATCGGTGAGTTCGATGTATACGCGGCAAACACCGGCGTCCCCCATGCGGTCATCCTGGTGGATGTTGTCGACGGTGTCGACATGGCAACAGCAGCCCCGCCGATCCGGCACCACAAGACCTTCCTGCACGGGACAAACGTGAATTTCGTGCAGAAGACCGGCGACGATTCGATCCGGATCCGCACGTTCGAGCGCGGTGTCGAGGACGAGACGCTTTCCTGCGGGACCGGGGCAACGGCATCGGCGGCAGTTGTGCACCACATCGGGTACATGAAAGGGCCGGTCCATGTCGAGACCAAGGGCGGCCCCCTGACGATCTCGTTTGATGCGGACGGTGCAAAGATGGAAGGGCCGGCGGCAACGGT
>JAQWDG010000128.1 GCA_028705545.1 Methanoregula sp.
TCGAACTCGGCCTGGTGATCGTGCCGGCTGCGCTCTCGCTCCTTTTCTTCTCCCGGGAACTCAACATCTTTTCCATGGGCGAGGAGGACGCGATCCACCTTGGGGTCAACACCGAAAAACTCAAACTCGTCCTCCTCGGGATCAGTTCGCTTGTCACCGGGATCGCGGTGGCAATCGCCGGCTGCATCGGGTTTGTCGGCCTGATTACCCCGCACGTTGTCCGGCTCGTGGTCGGTCCGGACCACCGGGTCCTGCTGCCGGCCGCGATGCTTGCCGGGGGAATCCTCCTTGCACTTTCCGACACCGTGGCCCGGACGATAGGTAACGAGATGCCGGTCGGGATCGTGACAGCGTTTTTAGGCGCACCGTTCTTCATCTGGCTCCTGAAACGGAGGTACGCCGCATGATCGAACTTTCCGGCCTTGACGTGAACTACGGGGCACGAAAAGTACTCGACGCGATCACGCTCGAAGCAAAAACCGGTGCCTTTGTCGGGATCATCGGCCCGAACGGATCGGGAAAGACCACGCTCTTAAAAGCCGTCAGCCGGATCGTCGCACCTGCGGCCGGGATCATTAAACTCGACGGCCGGCCGCTTGACGCGCTCACGAGCCGCGAGCTTGCGCAGTCCATCGCGGTTGTCCCGCAGGAGACAAAGGCCGGGTTTGACTTTACGGTCCGGGACGTGGTGCTGATGGGCCGCTACCCCCGGCTCGGCCGGTTCGGGAAAGAGACAAAAGCCGATCTTGCGGCCTGCGACCGGGCAATGGAACTTACCGGTATCACGCACCTTGCGGCCCGGCCCATCAATGCCATCAGCGGCGGCGAACTCCAGCGGGCGATCATTGCCCGGGCGCTCGCGCAGGAACCCCGTCACCTGCTGCTCGATGAGGCGACTTCGCACCTCGACATCAGCCACCAGGTCGAGATCCTTTCGACCATCAAAAAACTCTCCGCAGAGATCGCGGTAATCGGTGTCTTCCACGACCTCAACCTCGCCGCGTACTTCTGCGACGATATCATCGTTTTAAACGGAGGGAGGATCGTGACGGCCGGCACACCGGCCGGAGTGATCACGCCAAAAACCCTCGTGGATGTTTTCGGCATCACGGCATCGGTGAGCATCCATCCCGAGACCGGAAAACCACTCGTCGTCCTGCTCCCGCAGTCTCCCGAAACCACACCCGCCGGCCTCCGGGTACACGTGATCTCCGGAGGCGGGACGGGCGCTTCGGTCATTCAGGCCCTGCACCGGGCCGGCTGCCGGGTAACGACCGGTGTCCTTGCCCTGAACGATTCGGATTATGCTGCCGCGGCCCGGCTTGCCCTCCCCTGCATAACGGAACCGCCGTTTGCGCCCATCACCGGGCCCTCTCACACAGCGCTGGCACAACAGATCGGCGAAGCGGATATTGTCGTCCTCACCGCGGCGCCGTTCGGGCAGGGAAACCTCGACAACCTCCGCGTCCTTGCAGAAGAAACAACAGTCCCGGTCCTCTTTGTTGCGGAAAACGGGAAGGCCGTTGTGCCGGACTTTACCGGAGGTGTGGCCACGGCATACCTTGACCGCATGGCAGCTTCCGGCCGGCTCACGGTCGTTACCGGATCCGATCTTATTTCCCGCTGCACTACGAAAGGAGATATAATTCCATGACCGCACGCTATGGCTGCTCCACATTCTGCTGCATGAACCTTCCCCTTTGTGAGGCACTCCCGTTTGTCCGCGAAAAGACCGACCGGATCGAGATCGTCTCCGAAGGTCTCCACGACCTCTTCCGGTACCACGAGGACTGCCAGTCGGTCTCGGCGCATTACACCGTGCACGCTCCCCTTTCGGACATCAACCTCGCAAGCACGAACGAGCGGATCCGGGCCGCAAGCCTTGGGGTGATCGACGACCTTTGCGGGATCTGCGACAGTATCCACGCGACCGTGCTCGTGGTCCACCCGGGTTATTTCCCGTGGGAGAACATGCGGTCGGTCTCCCGCGAATCCCTGCTCCGGTCGCTCGACGATCTCTGCATTGTCCAGCAGGAACACGATGTGCGAATCGGGATCGAGAACATGGGCTCGTGGGAGTGTCTCCACTTCCGCCAGCCGGACCTCGTCCCCGAGCTCGCGTCCCGGGACATCGGCTTCGTGCTGGACGTCGGACATGCCCGGCTCAACAACGCCCTTGAAACGTTTGCGGAAACGAGCGCACCCTGCCACATCCATCTCCACGACAATACGGGATCGAATGACGACCACGCGGCCTGCGGAGCCGGGACAATCGATTTCGCCCGGATCCTGCCGCACCTGCCCGACAATGCCTCGCGGGTGATAGAGGTCTCCGATATCGCGGCATACGAGCGGAGCGTGGCGTTCCTTACCGGGCTGGAGCACCCCATAAAACAAAACCCGGCCTGACGCCGGCATACAACAGATTATACTCACGGGAGTGGCAAACGAGATGATCATGCATACCGCGATCCCCCGGATCCTTGTGGCCGGCACGCACAGCGGCTGTGGCAAGACCACGATTGCCACCGGCCTGATGGCAGCGCTCGTGGCCCGGGGCATTCGTGTCCAGCCGTTCAAGACCGGCCCGGACTTCATCGACCCCTCGCACCACACGCTCATCTGCGGCCGGCCGTCACGGAACCTTGACATCTGCATGATGGGCGGGGCCGGGATCAAACGGACATTTACCGATGCCTCGGCCGGTGCCGATATCGCGGTGATCGAAGGCGCGATGGGTCTCTTTGACGGACGCGAGGGTTCCGATACCGCGAGCGCAGCACACGTGGCCCGGGTGCTTAACGCCCCCGTGCTCCTTGTCGTGGACGTTCATGCGGTCTCGCGCAGCATCCATGCGACGATAAAAGGATTCAGGGACTTCGATCCCCGGGTAAAGATCGCCGGCGTTATCTACAACCGGGGCGGGAGCGAGCGGCACCGGCAGATGATCGCGGAAGAGGAATTTGTCCCGGCGCTCGGCTGGGTGCCCCGGCAGCCGGACGCGGAGGTAAAGAGCAGGCACCTCGGCCTGCTCATGGCAAGCGAATCGCCGGCGCTTAAAAAATACGGCAGCGTGATCGCGGAGACCTGCAATCTCGACAGGATCCTTGCCATTGCCCGGGCCGCCCCGCCGCTCCCAGTGTCAGAGACCGCCACATCAAAAGCCCGGCCGAAAAAGGACCGGCCCATAATAGCGGTCGCACGGGATGCAGCGTTCTGCTTCTATTACCAGGACAATCTCGACCGGCTCGCCCGGGCCGGCGCGGAGATCCGGGAATTTTCCCCGGTGGCCGGTGAGATCCCGGAGGCAGATGCAATCTATCTCGGCGGGGGATACCCGGAGCTCCACGCAGCAGCGCTCGAAAGATCAAGATCCACAAAGGCCATCCGATCCCGTGCAGAAAACGGGATGCCGGTCTACGGCGAATGCGGCGGGCTCATGTATCTCTGCGGCTCGCTCGAGTCTGATGGAAAAAAATACAAAATGACCGGCATCCTGCCCGGCCGGGCCGTCATGACAAAACGTCTTGCAGCGCTCGGGTACGTGAACGGCACATTTTCCGGTGCCGGCAGCCTCTGGCCGGGCACGGTCGCGGTCCGTGGCCATGAGTTCCATTACTCAAAAGTCGAATGCGACCGCGATGCACGCTTCGCGATCCGGCTGCGTCAGGGATCCGGCATCGGGAGCGGGAACGATGGTCTTACCGAACACGCCGCGATCGGGGCGTACACCCACGCGTACTTCAGCGATGCATTCTGCAAAAAGTTCGTTGCGGCAGCAGCAGCGTACCGGAAAAATGCCGGGCGGAAGTGATGGTAATGCCCCGGGATACGCTCTCTCCCTGTGCGGCCGATGCCCTCTATAGTATCTGCCAGATCAAGGTAGCGGGAAAACCGGTCGGGATTGCCGGACTTCCGGCAGCCTTTGCCGCGGTGGACGCACAAGGGCTGACACGCGATGCAGAGATCGCGGCAGAGCTCATGCGCCGGGTGGAAAAAGAGAATTACATCCCTCCGGCGCTTACGGAAGAATATTCTGCCGCTTTGCTTGCCGAATACCGCAGGACGGTAACAAAACACGAGCCCCCTTCCTTCGGGTAATTGTCAGTTCCACTTTCCCGCATTTACCCACAAGAGGGAGATATCATGAATTTTTACTCATGACATGAAACTGCCCCAATATTGGGGAGGTAGGAGCCCCCAGGTAAAATAACCCCGAATCACGCTCCGTTTCCCACTTATGCACCCGGACCGTTTCCGGAAAAGCTCGCAAATCCGTCCTTTTTTGTTTCTGTGGAGAATATGCCCTGTATTCTCCCCGTTTAACAAAATACCGCAGATTTGCAGTTCATTAAACGGCTACCGGAGCCCTTCCTTTCGACCCTGTTTTGACCCCCTGCTTTTTACTCATCCAAACCCAGAAAACGCCACGAGAACGCGAATATGAGGGTCGGTTTTTTCAGGGATACACGAAAAATCGGAGTGTCGACAGGACGAGTACAACATTACTTCTTTCTTTTAACTCCACGATTGATGATTTCATCGTCATCGATCATATGGATCTTCATGTGCTTGATCGCCCAGTCGCAAAGAGCATCGAGGAGTGGGATGATCGTCTTTCCGAGCGGCGTAAGTGAATATTCCACTTTGGGTGGGATCTGGGAGTACACTTTTCTCCGGATCACACCATCCTGTTCCAGTTCGCGCAACTGCTTTGTCAGCATCACATCCGTAATGCCGGGAATTGACCGCCGGAGATCGCTGAACCGCAGTACATGTTTCCTGAGGAACCAGATGATCAGCGGTTTCCACTTCCCGCCGATCACATCGAGCGTACCCTCCACCGGGCAGAAATAACAGGAAGGATCTTTCATCATATTTTTCACTATGTTTTTATTTAGTATATACGATTCGAATTAGTATCCTCTATTAATTTAGCGAAATCCAAAATCTGGATAATGAGCAGGAAACAAACCGGTCAAGATAAATCTCAAGGTGCATCAGGGGTTTCCTGCCCTTCACTCCCGGGGGGATTTCGGGGATTTTTCGGTTCTTTGTTTTCGTACTGCCCCTATACGATGCTTGCAAAAAAGATCCTCCGGTTCCTGCGGGGCGAGACCGGAACGCCCGCGAATCAGATCACAAACCGGGAGATCCACCTGAAAAGCAATATTAGAATCGGGTATGGCATCATGCTCGTCGGGATTTTCTGTCCTATCTTCTGGTTATCCCTGCTGGCCGGAGCAAGAGGGAACCAACTCATGTTCAATGCGATCCATTCGTTCCTTGTGTTCCTGTTCGGCCTCGGGTTCGTGATCGTATACCGGATCCAGCTGGGAAGGGAATTCGGGGGCGCGGACCGCTGATGCATCCGGGACTGAAGGTATTTGCTCCCTGCATCGCGGGTACGGGACTTCT
>JAQWDG010000129.1 GCA_028705545.1 Methanoregula sp.
AGTGGCCCGCCCGGCTGCGGGAAAAGCCAAGTCGTTGTCTCGCTGCTGGTCAATGCATGGAAAGAAGGAAAGACGGTCCTCTTTGCCAGTACCACAAAAGCCGCTGTCGATGTCGTGTACGACCGTCTCCGGGATTTCGAATGCGATTTCCCGCTTGCCGTCCGGGCCGGGGCAAAGGACCGGAACACCATCGAATCCTCGCTTGAAAAACTCCGGTTTGTCACCCTGCAGGACCGGTATGTTTCCGGCCATGACCTCTCCCTCAAAAAACAGATCGATGAGCTAAGTGAAAAAAAGCAGGAATACCAGCAGTTCCTTGACAACAAAATCCCCCAGCGGATCACGCAGGCAAAACAGGCGGCTTCACGGTCATTCCTTGAATTCCGGGAAGTAACAGAAAAGATCGCCAAAAACCGGGAAAAATTCCAGATAGAAACCGGCAGTCTGGGGTACTCCGTTCCCATAGACCGGTTCAAAGACGAGGTCTGCGAACCAATCCGGCGCTGGTGGGATGAAAAAGGGAACTGCCAAAAAACGATCGGACGCGATGACGAGCAGCGGGAAGAATATGTAAAGAAGATCGCTGAATGCGAACGCGAGCGGGACCGGTTGCTTGGCGAACGGGGATGTGGCAATCTTTCACCAGACGGATATTCATGGCTTGTTACCGGTCCCGGCCCGGACCGGTTTGAAAAATGGCTTGACGATTACCGGGCCCTCCTTAATTCCGATATCGAACAGTATTATGTATCCGATCCCGGTGAAACCTATAAAAAATGGTCGTCGGAATCCGATGCCCGTACCTGGGTGGCGACATCGGAGAACCTTCTTTTGAGGATAAATAACCTCGTGAGCGTCAACAGGGAAAAATTTTCCCGGTATACGGCGCTCAAAGAGCAGTACGATAAAGCACGGACAGATCTGCTCGGCGCCGGGCTTTCCCCGGATATACCGTTTGCCCGGCCGACGCTTGTTTCCTGGAAACAATCCTATTCCTCCCTGCTCTCCATTCCCGAAGGCATCCTTTCGTTTATGAAAAAACGGTCTGCCGAAAAAGGGCTGCGTGAAATCGAACATACCCTCCAGACCTACTACCCGTCAGAGGTCTGGGCAGTCTTCTCCCGCGATCCAGCCGCCGGGCGAAAGACGCTCAACGGTTTTATCGATATCACCATTCGGTGGATGGAGGTCTCGGAAAAATGGGAAGCCTCACCGGATCGTCAGCAGATCGAGAACGAACTCCGAAATATATCAGAGCTCAAAAACGGTCTGCATCTCCAGAACTTCATGATCAATTACCAGGACGATTTCTCGTTTGTCGAGATCGCACGCCGGATCCGCGACCTCGAACCCGATGCCCGCAAGGCTGTGGAAACCTGGTGCGTCCAGACAAAGAAAGATGAATTCCTGCACTCCCTGCGGATGCTCATCCTCCAGTTCGATCGTTTTACAATAAGTTCGCCACTGGTCAAGGCATGGAGCGAACACGAAGGTGCAGAACTTGCCGGCATTTTCCAGGCCTTAAAAGAGCAGCCTGCATTTGAACTGATCACACGGTCCTGGAACTACTGCTCGGCCGACCGTTTCACCCGGCTGCTCTCGGGCTGGAAACGATCGCGTGAACTGCAAACAAGCATTGACGAATATGCACGCCTTTGCGGGAACATCCCGTCAAAACAAAAAAGAATTACCGGCTGGTGGGCGCAGCGCCCGGCAATCTGTGTCATCGAAAATGGCGATTCAACATCGCTCCCTCAGGAGAATACTGTCATTTTCCGGCATCTTGAGGCCTGTGAGGATCTCAAAGCACGGTGGAACGAGAACTGCCGGACGGAGTTGCACGAACTGGAAAAACTACAGAAAGACTCCTTTGACCGGGCACTTCGGGACATGAAAATTTCTTCCGACAATATTCCCCGTTCGTTACGTGACCCGGCCCTCGATTCGCTGTTTGCATCCATCCTTAACCAGTCCATGTCGGCGCCGGTCTGGCTTTCGGATGACGACAACCGGCTCTTTGACCGGTTCGACCCGGCACGGATCCAGGCAAGCCTCAATTCTGTTAATTCGCAGCTTGCCGATCTCTCGTTTAAACTTGCAAAGGAATGTTACCTCAAACGGATCGCGGAGGGCTCGTATATCCTTGAATCCGTTGACAAACTCCGTCGGCAATTCACGCGGTCGTCATCGTTTTCCGCCCGGGGCTTTCCGAGGGAGACTTACCTGAACGCGTTAAAGGCGATCCCGGTCTGGGTCACCAATGCACACCAGACCCAGTCGTTTCCTATGGAACCGGATCTCTTCGATATCCTTGTTATCGATGAGGCTTCGCAGTGTACGCTCACCAATATCCTGCCGCTCATCTACCGTGCAAAGTCCCTTGCCGTGATCGGCGATCCAAACCAGCTGCCGGCAATTTTCAAGGATATCTCCCCTGGAAAAGAATCTGCCATTGCAGCAAAACACGGAATCACCGGATGCGCAGACCGCTTCGGCCACCGGAACAACACCCTGTTCCAGCTGGGTCTTATGTTTCTGCCCGGCGGAAGGAAAAATATGGTAAACCTGATCGAGCATTACCGCAGCCATCCGCTCATCATCGGTTTTTCCAATCTCTACATCTACCAGATGCACCTGACCCTAAAGAAAAAAATACGCCTCACCAACAGTGCATGCTCTGTCTCGGGTGTTTTCGGGCTTGATGTTTCCGGGGAGTGCTTCCGGGGCGGCAGAGGCCAGTCATGGGTGAATCCAAAAGAGGCCCAGGCGATCTGTGATATTATCAAAAGTATCCGGTCCGATGATACATTTTTTGGAAAAACAATCGGTATCGTGACACAGTTCCGGGGACAAAAAGAAAAGATCGAAGAACTCCTGTCCATGCAGGGACTCTTTTCAAAAGATATCCTTGTCGGAACGGTGGATACCTTCCAGGGAAACGAAAAGGACATCATGTTCTTCTCCCCGGTCCTTTCAAAAGGAATCGGTGAACCCGCCGCCCGCTGGTCCGATGACAAAAACCGAATCAATGTAGCTCTCACACGGGCCCGGGAACTGATGATTGTTGTCGGGGATTTTGCCTATTGCCGGAAGATGGATGCGATCTTAAGGAATCTGATCGAATATGTCGATACCATCTCCCTGTTAAGAAAGACAAGTGCTGCCGAACTCGAATTGTTCAGCCTTTTAATTACTGAAGGTAACGCTCTCAAACTCAGGCAGGATAACCTGCCCCGCGTTCACCAGAGAATCGGCAGTATCGAAGTTGATTTCGTTCTCCGGAACCCGGAAAAAGGTGTTGCTCTAATCATTGAGGTTGACGGGGACCAGCATTATTATGCAGAGATTAACGGGACCCGGTGCCAGGTGGAGTATGAAGGCATAAGAAAATGCGTGAACTATTCCGGGAAAAAACTGTACGTGAATTCTTTTAAGGATGAAGAATTTGTGAATCTTAACAACCGTTCTTACCGGGTCACAACAACAAGTGAATCGGTACAGTCCGATATAAGCCGCGATGATTTCTTAAAAACGCAAGGCTACAAGATTCTCCGGATTCCGGCAAAAGATATCTTTGAAAAACCGGATGTCGTGATGCAGGAGATTGGCAGGAGCCTGGAAATATTGGAAAAATAATAACAGGATATCCGTTGAGATTCACAAGATCTATCTTTAAAAAAACCCGTCGAAATCAACGGGATTAAACATCATTCTCACAGGATATACCAATTATTGTCTGTCAGCCTCCGGACAAACCTCCGCGAACTTACAACTCATACACTCCCTCGCCGCAGGCCGGGCCGGAAAATCTGCAAACTCATACGAAGCATTCATCGCTGCAAACTCCCGAGCGATCCCCTATAGTTGCGTTGCCATTCCTTTACGTTTTTTACTCTGCGCCGCCAGCCGCACCCGTGCAGCCTGCACCGCAGCTTTCAGTTTTTGTTCCAGCACTTCGCGGGGCGGGAGATCGGTAAGATACCCGGAAACGTGAAATGGTAATGCAACCCGATCTTATTAGAAAACTGTTTGGCCGAAATTTGTCGCAGACAAATAACCGGGCCACCGCCTCGCGACCCCGTTGGTGTGACGGATGGCCGGTACGCCGGCCCCATATCCCGGTCTTATGACAATAAACTCTGGCAGCCTCGCTTCTTAACCGGCCCGATCGCGATCCAGCCTCCGCATGATCTCCCTCTCCCGCTCAATCTCTGCAACAAGTTCCTGCTCGCTCGGGAGATAGAGGGTATACCGGGATGCAAAGAGCTGGCGGCTGTCATTGAGAACTGAATAACGGACAACGGTCTCGTCTTTTTCCGTACACAGGATGATGCCGATGGTCGGATTATCTCCTTCCGGTTTTACCCGGTCTTCAAAAAGACGCACATACATATCCATCTGCCCGATGTCCTGGTGAGTCAGCTTCCCGGCCTTCAGATCGATGAGGACGAAACATTTCAGGATATAATGATAGAACACGAGGTCGATATAGAATTCCGAGGTTTCCGTACTGATCCGGTATTGTCGCCCGACAAACGAGAACCCTTTCCCCAGCTCCATGAGAAAGTCCCGGAGTTTATCGATAAGGGCCTGCTCAAGTTCATGCTCAAGGTACGATGCAGAAGAAGGAATATGCAGGAACTCCAGGACATACGGGTCCCGGATGAATTCATCCGGTGATTGGGGCCCCTCACTCCTTTTTTTTAAAACGGCGGGTTTTTCGATCTTCCGGTCCTGGCTTTTCAACAACCGTTCATAGGAGAGTGAATCGATCTGCCGCTCAAGAGTCCGCACACTCCAGTTCTGTCCGATCGCATCGCGCATATAATGACGACGGGCCAGGGGATTTTCCACCCGCATCAGGAGCCGGTAATGCGACCAGCTTAATCCGCTACACACTGTGTAGCCAATCTCATCTTCAGGAATGTCTCCTTCGCAATACCCTTTTGGAAAAACAAGATAGAACTGGCGGAAGTTCTTGAGATTTACCACAGAGAAACCACGGCCGAATTCACCGGTCAGACGGAGCGCAAGATCTTCAAGAAGATGCGTCCCATACCCTGCCCGGCTTTTTCCGGCCTGTTCTTCTTCTACGATTAATCGCCCTATGTTCCAGTAAGCTTCGACCATCGCGTGGTTTACGGACCGGTACGCCTGTGTCCGGGCATGGCGAATAATATCCCGGAGAGCGTGATACAGCTGGTCCGTGACTGCGGGGCTGGATATCATGAAATCAGATCCTTAGTATCCCTGTGAACGAATTGTCCTCATATAACGCGGGGCGTGCGCCGGGAAAGTGAAGAGACCAGAGAAAATGATCGGGGATTATGGACGTTTTTACCGGGGTCTGGCTGGAAAAAATTTCCCGGCTCTGATAAAAAAATTGTGAAAATACGGGTATTCCAAAAAACATTGTG
>JAQWDG010000130.1 GCA_028705545.1 Methanoregula sp.
ACCCTTTAAAACACCAAGGCCGGAAAAATAAAAATCCCTGATATCTGCTCGGTTTCTTATTCAAGCCGAATATCTTAAACTTTTTCCCGTGGTAAACAGAACCCCTCTCAATCGCTGTTCATCGTTCTGCCCCGACGGAAAACGGGACCTGCTATGAGATTAGATTCAGGCGGATGATGCAATGTCAGGGATTCACCCGGGATCAGGGTTTGGAGGCATGGCTCCAGCACAGGATCCATTTTTCAATCTCGCCGGCAGGTATCCGGTGTTTTATGTCCCGGCGTTTTCGGATCATTGCGGGAAGACCTTTTATCATAGAAACTATTGCCCGGATAATCGCACGACCTCTCCCGCAAAGGAGGTAATACGGAAGGATCGCACACTGTCTCCCAAAGATCCACGGACTTGACAATAACAGTGTCCGTGAGGGAAAATTCTTGACAACATACCAGACAAGGTTCCGGTTCCCGTAATAAATGGAAAGATCCGATTTGAATCCCGCCGTTCCCCCATGGATATGCACCACCCGGGCCGTTGGCACATACCGACATCCCCACCCGGCAAGCCGGCCGCGGAACGCGAGATCGACATCCTCCATGAAAAGAAAAAAATCCTCGTCAAAGAGCCCGACATCGTCCAGCATCGCACGCCGGTACAGTGCCGCCCCGGCACAGGGCCCGAATACGTCCTCGGGAGTATCATACTGCCCGCGATCCGGTTCCCCCATACTCCGGTCCCATGCAGCACCGCTCCGCGAAAGACAGATTGCAGTCGAATTGATCCTGCCGTCGGGAAATGTCATCTTTGCGCCGCACATTCCCACGGCGGGATCTGCCTGCATCGGTCGTATGATTTCCTCAAGCATGCAGGGATCGGCAATCGTGTCGTTGTTCAGCGTGAAGATGAACTTCCCCTGTGCCATGCGGATTCCCGCGTTGGTACCGCCGGCAAACCCGAGATTTTTCCCCGTCTCGACAAGAATTACAGAAGGGTACCGCACCCTGACAAAATCTGCACTTCCATCGGATGATCCATTTTCAACAAGAATTACCTCAAAGTCCCGGAATGTCTGTCGGGCCAGGGAAGACAGGCACCTGTCCAGGAATTTTTTCCCGTTGAAGTTGACCACGACGACACTGACAAGAGGAGGCATAAGGAAAAAAAGTGATTATGAGGATTTCTGTTTTTCCCGGTATTCCTTTACCTGCATACTTGCCCGGAGCAGGCTGTCAAATGTCCCGGCATCGCTCCAGAATCCTGACAACAGGGAAAATGTCATGGCATCCTTACGGATGTATGCATTGTTGACATCCGTGATCTCCAGTTCGCCGCGCCCGGATGGTTTCAGGTCCCTGATAATCCGGAACACATCTGAATCATAGATATAGAGACCGGTGACAGCGAGGTTGGTTTTTGGATTTTTGGGCTTTTCCTCTATCCCGACGATACGATCGCCAGCAACTTCAGCAACCCCGAACCGCTGGGCATCGGGTACTTCCTTCAAAAAGACCCGTGCACCGGACTTAAACGACCGGACTGCATCTTTGACAGGATCCTCAAAGATATTATCCCCGAGGATCACGGTAAGGGCATCATCGCCGGCCCAGGGTCGGGCAAGCCCGAGGGCCTGCGCAATTCCCCCGGCACCCTCCTGTATCTCGTACGATAACCGGACACCCAGCTCCGATCCGGATCCAAGCAGTTCAAGAAAATGCCCCACGTGGCCCCGGCCGGAGACGATCATGATATCGTCAATCCCTGCATTGATCAGCGTGTTTAACGGATAGCAGATCATCGGTTTGTCGTAGACCGGCAGAAGATGTTTGTTGGTGACTTTCGTGAGCGGGAAGAGTCGTGAACCGGTTCCTCCTGCAAGTATGACTCCTTTCATGTAGTTCTCTCCTTTAAGTATGCGGCTAATGCTTCATTCCAGGGACGCATCGGTGTCGTCTTTGTATTAACAAGGACAGAATACGCCGGGCGTTTTGCTTTTCTCGGGTAATCTGCAGTCGAGCAGGGAACAACATTAGGGATAATCGCCTGCGCGAATTCAAACCATGAGCAGATACCGTCATTTGTAATATGATAAATCCCCGGGGTAAGACCGGCAATTTCCACAGTTTTTTGTGCGAGATCCGCAGTATACGTAGGCTTCCCGAACTGGTCGTTTACCACCCGGACCTCGGGCATCTCACGCGAGAGCCGGATCATCGTCTCGACAAAATTCTTCCCGTGCGTCCCGAAAAGCCAGGACGTACGGATAATCCGGTAGTCCTCCATCGTCTCCCGGATGTTTTTCTCTCCGAGCAGTTTTGATTCCCCGTATGCATTGATGGGTCGGGGAGCATCATGTTCCCGGTAGGATTTCTGCGTGCCGTCAAATATGTAATCGGTACTGTAGTGAACCAGACAGGCCCCGGTATCCCTGCATGCACGGGCAAGATATAACGGTGCCTCCCCGTTAACGGCAAATGCATGATCACGGTGGTCCTCGCACCCGTCAACATCGGTATATGCGGCCGCATTGATGACAAGTTCCGGTTTTATCTCGCGGAGCGTTTCTGAAACTTTTCTTGCATCCGTGATGTCGACGTCATGCCCCCGGAGCACAGCATCCGGGAAAACTCTCTGGAGGTCGTGGCCAAGCATCCCCCGGGCTCCCAGAACAAGGATCTTTTTTACCGGAGTAATGGCTGCCACCATCCTTCATGCTGCACGTACCACGTCACGGTCTCTTTGAGAGCATCTTCAAACGTCGACTGCGGTTTCCAGCCCATCTTCCGGAGTTTTGTGGAATCCAGGGAATAGCGCCAGTCATGGCCGGGACGGTCCTTTACAAATTCTATACTGGATTCGTCCTTCCCGAGAATTTTGAGGATCTGGTGCGTGATCTCAAGATTGGTCTTCTCGTTGTCCCCGCCAATATTATAAATTTCCCCGGCAGTCCCTTTCCGGAGCACAAAGTCGATTGCCCGACAGTGATCGAGCACGTAGATCCAGTCGCGGATGTTCTTCCCTGTACCATACACAGGGACTTTCATCCCCCGGAGAAGATTCGTCACAAAAAACGGAATCAGTTTTTCCGGGTACTGGTAGGGTCCGAAGTTGTTGGTGCACCGGGTCACGATGACCGGCAGTTCATGGGTAATAAAAAATGCCCGTGAGATGAGATCCGATCCCGCCTTGCTCGCGGAATAAGGGCTCGACGGGTTCAGGATATCGGTCTCCTTAAACGAACCGGTGGGGGTGCTCCCGTAGACCTCATCGGTGGAAATATGGACGAACCGGGAGATCCTGTGCCGAAGAGCGGCATCAAGCAGCGTCTGGGTTCCCAGAACGTTGGCGGTGACAAATGCAGATGCATCATGGATGGAACGATCCACATGGCTTTCTGCGGCAAAATGGACAACCGCATCGAATGCATGGTGAGAAAATACCTGCTCCACGGCATGGGGATCGCAGATGTCCCCTTTAACAAACAAATAGCGGGAATCCGTTTCGAACTCCGTAAGATTGGCCGGGTTACCTGCATAGGTCATCTTATCAAAATTCGTAACTGTACAGTCAGGATGTTCCCCAAGCATGTACCGGATAAAATTGCTGCCGATAAATCCCAGTCCGCCGGTCACTAGCAGTTTCATGGATGTTCTCCAAAAACACCATTTACCCGTGCTTCAGTCCCGGTGCAAGACCCCAGTCATAGGGAATCTCGTTGGTGTCCGGGGGGAGTCGGTATTCATCGGGTTCCTTATAGTTGTACGGCAGAGTGGGAATGCTTAGGAAAAATGCTGTTTCCGTACCTATTCCCTTGAATCCATGGTAGACCCCGGGGGGAACACTGATCAGAATAGGATTTTTCTCACCGGTAAAGAGTTCCATCAATACATTATAGGTCGGTGAATCTTTTCGCGCATCATATAGTGCTACCTTCATCATCCCGTGGACACAGGTAAAATTATCGGTCTGTTTTTTATGGTAGTGCCAGGCTTTTACTACTCCCGGATATGCAGTAGAAAGGTAAACCTGCCCGAATTTTTTAAAAAAAGGGTCGTCGCACCTGAGGATCTCCATGAGCCAGCCACGCTCGTCGGGAATAACCCGCAGGTTTTTTATCTGGACCCCCTCGATAGTTTGTGTCATAAT
This sequence comes from Methanoregula sp., assembly GCA_028705545.1. Lineage (GTDB taxonomy): Archaea > Halobacteriota > Methanomicrobia > Methanomicrobiales > Methanospirillaceae > Methanoregula. The sequence goes on from JAQWDG010000130.1 coordinate 4,144, forward strand.
AGGATCATATTAGAGATGAGGATATAAAAAATTTCATAAATCCTGGAAATCCAGAATTAACAGAAATGTACCGAAGTCGAATCCTGATACCGTTTGACAAGGTTCCGAAGCTGTCGGGAAAATTTTTCCGTATCAAATTCACGTGCCCGGGCGATACAGGCATCATGGTATTTTTCCGGATTTTTTGAAATACACTTTATAGCTTGAATGATGTGTCCTTCATCCGCAGGAACGAGTATACCGGTATCGGGTGTTACCGTTTCCTGAAATCCACCCCCGTTTACGGCTACAACCGGTTTTCCGCTTGCCATTGCTTCGAGGGGTGTAAGCCCGAAATCTTCGTCTGTTGCGGTACAGATGAGACCTTTGCATTGTGCATAATAATCAACAAGTTCTTCTTCTGTAACTTCGCCGGCAATCATCACATTGGGGGATAGATCCCTGTATATTTTTCGTACATACTCCTGTGCGTGATCTCCCCGGGCATATCCCCCGACAATGATGAGGTTTTCATTGGTCATCTTTCTGAAACTGTTGATCTGGAGCTCGATGCGTTTTTCCGGGTAGAGACGGTTGACGGACAACCAGAAATTACCGTATCCCTGAAATTTATAGGTGGAATTATTAACTGGGGGATACAAAACCTCGGAATCGTGGTGAAAATAACAGGATATCCGCTGCTGGACATTCTTTGAATTGGCTAGGATATGATCGACAGACTGTATTGAATGGATATCCACCGATCGATGTACCCAGACCCATACCTGGAAAAATGGACGGATGAGCCGATGTAAACGTTTTGTAAATGGTTCGTAAAGATCATAAAAAACTCTCACCGGGGTGTGACAGTACCACATATTCGGGTGGTGCCGGTGTGCGGCATAGTGCGCCCAGTTCCCGCTGAAAATGAAGAAATCATAGTCCTTTGAAAAATCGCAGAAATAAAATTTTAATGTAGCAGAGATCTGCTTTAGGCCGGGATATTTCAGGGTCTTTCCGAGGCTGATGACCCGAACTGTGGGATCAATCTTCCTAATTGCATCGGTATCCGTCGTGATAATATCGGCATCCAGCACCTTTGCCATGGTAACGACTACTTTTTCCCCCCCGCCGATTGCGCCGAAATAGTCATGGAAGATTGCAATTCTCACACAGGTTCCATCCGATATGCTCTTTAATCTCCCTTCCACCACTTCTGCGGGAATTTCTTTGCAATAATTGCGTCCCC
>JAQWDG010000131.1 GCA_028705545.1 Methanoregula sp.
CCAAGCGCGAGGGCAAGAGCATCACGGTCGGCGGTCACGTTCATGACCGCTTTGGCGCCGCCAATATTATGGAAGAAGAGGAGATTGTCGGTACCGGCCGCCTTTTGCGCAGCCTTCATGTCGTCCGGTGAGCACGGCCCGTCGATATCGATCACCCGGCCGGCCTTTCGCATAGCTTCGATAAATTCACGCATCGTAACCACTCCAGCGAGGGGTAAGGGTATGTTTCACTTCCAGGTGGTCGAGCACCCGCCCGACAACCATATCCACCAGGTCCCCGATCTTCTCGGGGCGGGAATAAAATCCCGGGCAGGCCGGCAGGATCGTAGCTCCCGCATCGTGGGCGGCGAGCATGTTTGCGATATGGATCCTCGATAAGGGCATCTCGCGGGTGACGAGGATGCATTTCCGGCGTTCCTTTAAGCAGACGTCCGCCGTCCGGGTAATCAGGTTGTCCGCGTAACCGGTTGCAACGGCAGAAAGAGTTTTTGCACTGCACGGGATGATCACCATGCCGTCGTGCGGGTGCGACCCGCTTGCGATCGCTGCGCTGATCTCATCGATCCCATGGTAGGTTGCATCAAAACCGGACAGATCGACACCCTCATGGCGTGCAATCTCTTCGGCCACATCGGATATGATCACATGCACCCGGGCATCCCTGCAGAGAACTTCCAGGAGGCGCCGGGCATAGCAGGCCCCGCTTGCCCCGGTTACGCCGACAACAAATTCCTTTTTTTCCATGCCGCCACTCCCCCTCTCGTGTGATACCAATGTCTGAACCGGGAGGTAAAAGTGTTTATGCCGGACAAACCTAAAAAGAGAGGATTTATTTCCGGCTCGGGGCAAAGAACCGGTACCTGACCCGCGATTCCTCGACCCTCCGGGCATGGGTGGGGTTAAGGTCGCGGCGGGCCTCGATCACGATCGTGTTGAGGATATTGTGGAGGCGGAGGGGATCGAACTCCTTTTCCCCGGTCTGGTTGAAGAGATCGAGAAGATCGCTGACACTCCGTAACACTCCTGAACTCGCAACAAGGTTGAGCCGGTTGAGCGTAAGGGCGAGATCCTTTTTGGCGACATCCATCTTGTAACTGTCACCGTACGCAAGGTTGATCTCGGTCACGGCATTCAACAGGTCCGTGTACACCCTGAGTTTGTAGGTGTTCTCGTGCATCCGGCGTTCTGCGGCCCGCATCTTATAAAATGCGGCCATAACGACCGCGATCACGACAACGATCCCGATAGTAAAGATCAGGATATCGGAAATTATCTCCGTCACCGGAATCACCTTACGGCCGGCGTTCTGCCACGTCGAGGTCTATCTTGGTCAGGTTTCCTTTCATCGCGATCTGGTAGGACCCGGTACCGTACATCGGGTACTGCTGGAAGGTATCGTTTGCATAACTTTTCCCATAGCCATAGGTCTGGCTCTTTTTCGAGTCCACGTTTGTTATGGTCAGTTCGAACCACCCGGCTGCCGTATCGTCGCTGAGCGGAGTGACCGTGTACACGAGCGCCCAGGACTGGTTGTCGATCCTGAGATTCTCGGTGTACTTGTCGTTGGTGTTATGGAACGAGTAGGACTTCTGGATATAATGGCCGCCAAGAGAGAGCGTGGGTGTGGCCGAAACGGACGCTGCCACTTCTGTCGGGGCAGCGGCAGTCGCCGTAGGGGTGGCTGCGGAGGCCGGGCCGGCAGTGCCGGTATCGGTACATCCGGCAACGATAACCCCGAGAACGAGGAGGGCAAGGCAACAGACAAACGATCCTTTCATACGGGAAATGTAGGAAAAGCCGCGTATTTATGTGTTGTTTCCCCATCCCGCCGGGAAGCAGGTGTCGGATTTGATCAGAACAGGGTGTCCTGCCGGGTGGGTTTTTTGATATGGAGCACATCTGCGGCAGCATCGGCAACGGCTTCGCGAAGCCCGGGGACCGTGTATACTCCAAGACGCCACTGTTCGCGTCGGGTCTGGTTGAGCGTCCCAAGGCGGGGCGAGATCTCGGCAAACCCCAGCGGGTCGTGGCGGTTTTTTACCTGGACCTCAAGGGACATGTCCCCGGGGATGGGGGGGATATCCACGAGGATCTCGTCTGCCGAGCACCCGGCAGCGTGCGCAATCTCCCCTGCCACGGTGCGGGTCCGTTCGAGCGACAGTCCTGTCTGGAACACCGCTGCGTTGACCTGGTCCTGGCCGGCATAGATCGCCCGCTTGTACAGCCTTCGCTCGTAGAGACGGGCCGCAAGGTCCCGGGCCCGGGCGTCGGGGGAATTTTTCAATTCGTGCATGCACTCTGCATCGTCGAGCATGCAGAGCCGTTCCCGGTCGGGAACCGACAGGTCCATAGCATGGTCGAGCATCGCGAGCTGGAACATGCACTCCCCGATCCGGCTCACATGGTGGTAATAGACCGTTGGCCGCATCAGCGTCCGGGCAATAAGGAGGGACTCTGCCGCATTGATCCCGTTCTCGTCCAGCACCACCCCTTCTTCTGTCAGGTGGATGTTCCGGATTAAGCGGTGGGCATCGACAGTACCGTACGGCGCACCGGTATAATACGCATCGCGGAGCAGGTAGTCCATCCGGTCCACATCGAGGTCTCCGTGGATGATGCCGGAGAGGGGGTGGCTGCCTTTCACGACCGCACAGACATCCGCGGGATCGAGGCCGATCTGTTCAAGCATTGATGAAAAATGCGTATCGACAATCCCTGCAATATCGTCGTGGGTACGGCCGAGCCAGGACTCCATCAGCGGTTCGCTCGCGTGCGAGAACGGCCCGTGTCCCACATCGTGGAGGAGAGCGGAGACCAGAATGAGGAGCCGGTCTTTTGGGGCGAGCCCGAACTGCCGGCACGCGACATCGGCAAGGTGCATTGTGCCGACCGAATGCTCGAACCGCGAATGGCTGGCACCCGGGTAGACCAGGAAGGAAAACCCGAGCTGCCGGACATAGCGCAGGCGCTGGATCGCAGGCGAGTCAAGGAGCGGCAGGATCGCTGCATCGATCTCCACATAGCCATGGACCGGGTCTTTGATGATCTTCGGATTCACGCTACTTTAAGAATCTTCATATACAGCGCATAAAAGTATTCTTATAATGATCACCTTCCTGTCGGGCGGGACCGGCACGCCGAAACTACTCCGCGGCGTGCAGAAAGTGATGGACCGGCACGAGATCTCGGTCGTAGTCAACACTGCAGAGGACATCTGGATCTCCGGCAACCACATATCGCCGGATGTGGACACGGTCATGTACCTCTTTGCCGGCGTCCTCAACACCGACACCTGGTGGGGGCTGCGGGACGACACGTTTACCACCCACGAGGAGATCCTGAAACTGGGCCTCGGGGAATATATCGCCATCGGCGACAGGGACCGGGCCGTGCACATCGCGCGGGGAAACATGCTCCGCGATGGCCAGCGTCTGACCAACATCACCCGGACCCTCTGTGACCGCTTCGGTGTGAGGGAGAACGTCCTCCCCATGACAGATACCGAGGTCACGACCCGGGTAAAAACGGAGCTTGGCCTTATCCATTACCAGGAATACTGGGTCCGCTCCAAGGGCCGGATCCAGATCGAGGACGTTGTCCGCTGCTCGAAAATCCCTCCTGAAAGCACCGAAGAGGTTATCCAGGCAGTCGAGGCAAGCGACGCGGTTGTCATCGGCCCCTCGAACCCGATCACGAGCATCACGCCAATCCTCGAATGCAACGGGATCAGGGAAGCGATGGTAGACAAGTTTGTTATCGCAGTGAGCCCGTTTATCGGGGACGCACCTGTGAGCGGACCGGCCGCTGCCCTCATGAAGGCCTCCGGGTATGAAGCGACATCCGCAGGTACGGCACAATGTTACGGCGACCTTGTAGACCTCTTCGTGCAGGACGAACGGGATCCGGTAAAAATCGACGGGGCAGTCCGGTTCGATACCCTGATGACCGGGGAAGAGAAAAGCATCGAGCTCGCAAAAAATGTTCTCCGGCTCGCCAGACAGCAGGGCTCCGATACCTGAAATGCGGGTACGCAGGAGAACGCCCGTTATCCGGCCCGGACCGGTGCTCCACGGTCGCATAAGTTTTTAATCGTTCATCGTGATACTCTCTCAACGGCAAGGGAGACGAATGAAAAACCTTCTTCTTATTTCTGCAGTCATCATCGTGGTAATTGCGGCCGGGTGTACATCGGTCACACCTTCCACTACCGGCAAAACCACGCTCCAGTTCACAACCTCACCCTCCGGTGCGGAAGTGTATCTCGATAACCAGTACTCCGGGACAACGCCCTGTTCGCTCTCGGACATATCGGTCGGTTCGCACACCCTGGAGTACCGGCTCTCAGGGTATACACCATGGAAATCCAGTATTACCGTACCCGCAGGACCTTCAAGTTACTACGCCTCCCTCACCCCGCTTGCATCCACGACTGCAACGACCACGCCATCGGGTGCCGGGACAACCGCCCAGCCCATCTCGGTGGTTGTCCAGCAGCCCACGGTGACGATCATGGAGAGCCCGGACACCCTTGTTATCGGAGGTAAAATGCTGTTCTCCGGCACCTGTACGGGCAGCAATGGTGTGATCCTCATGCTGTACGGGCCGGGTATCTATACCAACGGCGTCAAGGTTGCCGAACCCACGGTCGGAACAGATAATTCATGGTCATACACGTGGAACCCGGGCACCAGCATCATGCACGGTTCCTATACCATGATCGCGTACGACAAGCAGAAACAGGCATCGGACAAGGTAGCATTTACCGCGGTCGGCGGAGGATCGATTACCATCGGTGTTGCCAGCGCCTCCATTCCTCAGGGAAATACTGCCAGTTTCTCCGGATTATGCACGAGCGGCGCAAAGACCGTGAAGCTGACGCTGTACGGGCCCGGGCAGTATTCCAATGGGGTGGATGTGGCCACCCTTCCCCTGAATGCCGACAACACCTGGAATTACAAATTTACTTTCGACCAGGCAAAACCGATGGGGACCTATACGATGTACGTGCACGATGCGCAGAACACCGGTTCCGCTTCCGTGATCGTGAGTGTTGGTTCCCCGTAAACCTGGTAACTTTTTTTCATTTGTTTCAGGAGAAAAACGCCCGACATACCATTCCGGTGAACGGACAGTTTTTCCGGGAGTATTCCGCTCTCCGATACCTATTTGAAGGATTTTATACAAACAGTGAACCAACAGGAGTTTGTTATGGCAATTGTGAAAAAATTCCTCAATATTTTCAAGTCGGGGAGCCAGGAGGACGAGGAGGCCCGGCTCAAAGCCCAACGGGAGCGCTACGATTCCTTCCTCAAGGCCCTCACGAGCGGGGA
>JAQWDG010000132.1 GCA_028705545.1 Methanoregula sp.
AGGAAGATCAGGATATGCTCCGAATCATGGAAGATGAAAAAATGGAAGATATAAATCGCCAGGGAAAGGGTAACGAGCCCCAGCGCTGCAATGATTTTCCACCGGGTATCTTCTCTCATTGATACTACCTTTTTTTGACCGTACTATTAAGGTATGGATCAATGGCGGGGAACCGGGAGGAACCAAAAGAACCGGTCCGGACAGACTGCCCGGTTGCGGGAAAACGGTTATGGCTTCCCGGCAGCAGCGTTTCCGTGGGTGTTGGTGTTTTGTTTTAGTGCTGCCCGATATAGCCTTCGAGCAGGGAAAGGGCGGCAAGCTCCTTTTTCCCGCCGCACTTTTTCACGATATCTGAATGGTAATCGATCAGGTGCCGGAGTTTTGGTGTGGGATTTGCCCGGTACCGGGTCGCATGCACGGTCGCGTCGATGATGCTGTTGAAGCCCCGGTTCACCGGGTAACAAACGGCATTCTCGATGATCTCGCGTTCAGGGGTGAGTGCGACAACGATCGCTTCTCCGGTCTTCTTTTCCACGGCCGCGGAGAATGCAATCCAGGCATCGGCCCCGGCAAGCCGGTACATGGTCCGGTTCCCGACCGGCTCCTCCACGAAGGCATCGTCCGTAAGGTCCTCAAAGGCGGTCTTTACGTACAGCACCGGATCGTGGACGATATTTGCGACCACCCAGCCGTCCCGTTCGATGTTTGCCGCAGTATGGCTCCCGCCAAAAAGGATCATCGTTGCCTTCCCGTCGCGGTAATGGATCCCGATCGGGGCGGCGTTGTGCGATGTCGTGGCAATGATCTCGTTGATCCCGCCTTTTAAGAGTCCCATTCCCAGCCCTCCGAGAGCGCGATGTAGATTGCCGCGATGGTGATATCCGCTAAGGATCCCGGGTTGATACCGGCCGCGATGAACTCCGCATCGAGGGTTTCGAGCACCTTCTTTCCGTCCATCACCTCGCGGGCTTTTACCAGCACCTCTTCTGCCACGGCCCTGCCGTGCTTTTTCATGACAAACGTGTCCGGTTCGGTGGCAAGGAGCGTTAAAAACATCTCGACAATCGCTTCGCGGCCCGGTCCGATCTGGTGCAGCAGGTCGGCTCCTCTCCGGGTCAGGATAAAGCCGTTCATCCACTCCCGGGCGACCATGTCGTTTGGCGCCGAGTGCTGCATCACGTCGTAGAGCGTCATGTTCCGGTCGCGGAGCATATCGAGCGCTTTTGGATCGTTCACATCGATTTCGTCGGTCTTGTTCATGCGGACGTTTGTTAAGGCAAACGCCTTGTAGAACGCGACCGCGTCCGAGACATCGGTCCTTGCAACAGCCTGCACTGCCCCGTCGATCCCGCCGCCGTACACGAGCGGGATAAGGAGGATGAACGCACCGAAATGGGTGTTTCCACCCTTGTGCACGTTCGTCTGCTTTACCGCATGGCCGATGATCTCGCCGATCCTGCCTTTGCCGGTGGCGGCCTCTTCGAGCGCGGGACGGGCAAAAATGGTGGATGCGAGAAAATGTTCGAGTTTCGTATCGGCATAATCGTGGCAGCGGTCAACGTTCCCGGGCTTTGGGAACGCACAGACCTCGAGCATCATTGCGAGCTGCGCCCGTTCAGCTGCACTGGTCAGAGGGGACATCATGGAAGATCCGGCTCATTATCGTTTCAGAAAGCTCGCGCTTGAGGCGCATATATTCTTTCTTTGGGAGTCCTTCCTGGGTGAGCGTCATGTCCCGGAACATGCAGGGAGAGGAGGTCTTGCAGCACCAGGCAAGGCTCCCGAAACAGGTATGGGGGCCGCCGGCAAGCGGTGTGCCCTGAACGGCGTTGAGCTTGAGCTTCGCATATTCCTCGTTTGTCATCCCGACTTTTGCGAGCGTGGGGATGAGCGGGCATTCCTTTACCGGCATGCAGCAGAACGTGAGCGCCCGGATATCGCCGCCCCGGCAGAGCTGTTTTGGCGAGTTGTACCAGCCATCGGTATCTGCGTAATTTTTGATTTCGGAGTCGAGCATGGCAAGTGTTTTCATGTCGGACTGCCGGGCCAGCGAAACGATATCGGCACCGTGGGAGAGCATATCCCGCATCTTCTCGAAGGAGTTTATGGAGTTGTTGGCAACGATGATGAGCGGGCAGGAGTTCCGGATCTGGCGGAGCTTTGCCGCCCCGGAGTCCATGAGATCGACATGGATAATATCCGCTCCCGCAGCCCAGATGGCCCGGGCAAGGGCGCGGTCGTCGGCTGCGACCCCGGCACGGATCTTTACCGAGACCGTGACGCCTTCTTTTTTGAGGGCTTTAATCGCCGCCACGAGTTTCTCCGGGTTCTTGAGGTAATACTCCCCGGCCCCGGCCGCTACCATGGGCGCCTGGCGGCAGTGGGCATCGATCTCGTATACTGATTTTGTCCCGAATTTCCGGGCAATGGTGGCAAAAGATTCCGGCGAGGCACCGCGGAGGCTGATGCCGGCAACAACATTGCAGGATGCAAGGGAAGCGAGTTCCTTTTCGAGGACCGGAACCGGGTCGTCATATAAAAATTCCTTCCTGTCCCCGCCGGCTGCGATCTCCTTTGCCGCTGCCATGGTCGGGGCATCGATCGCGTACCCGCCGATAAACGCAAGACCGGCATGTGCCTGTCTTTCAAGAACGTACGCCGCATCCACGATCCCGGCCATGGACGCGATCGCAACCGGGGTTTTTACCGCCCGGTCGTTGATGATGATACCGAAACGCTCGCCTGCATCCATCATTGGTCTTATCCATTGCGATTATCAGTTCAAATCTGTTTGGATCCGGTATGGCTGCTGTCGGTACAGCGGCCCGCCGTCAGGATCGTTTGGTAAGAATTTTTAACGATAGGTGTAATACTATGTGCTATATGACAAAGAAGGGAATGCTACTTGTAGGCCACGGCAGCACGATGCCCTACAACCAGGAACTTATCGAAGCAACCGGAAAGATGATCGCCGCCAAAAACACCGGTTTTGTGGTGAAGTGCGGGTTCATGAATATCAACAAGCCTTCGATCAAGGACTCCCTTGAAGAATTTAAAAAAGAAGATATCGATGCGCTGGTGGTCGTCCCGCTGTTCCTCGCAAAAGGTGTCCATATTGAAAAAGACATTCCCGGTGAGATCGGCCTTTCCGAAGGCACGAAAAAGGGCAGCTTTACCCTGAACGGGAAGTCCGTCCCGCTCGTCTATGCAGACCCGATCGGGATCGACCCGCTCCTTGCCGACCTGATGGTAAAGAATGCAGAAAAGGCGCTTACGCTGATCTGATACCGGATATGCAGGTGCTGGTGCTCGATACGATCCACGGGGGCAGGGCAATCGCTGCTGCGTATGCTGCGGCCGGTGCATCTGTCGATGCCGTGGACGTGTACCGCGGCACTACACCTGAGGAAGAAGACCGGGCGAAACGGGGGCAGTACGATCTCGTGACCGCTCCCGTCCATCTTGACCCGGATTACCCCCTGCTCCTTTTGCAGAACGCACCGGTGATCACCCACCACGAGGCGGTACGCCGGCTCCTGGGCGATTTACTCCCCCACCCGATGATCGAGATCACGGGGGCCCAGGGAAAGACCACCACGGCCCATGCCCTCGCACACATCCTCTTTGGCCCGGGTATCCTGCATACCTCGGCCGGTACGTATCTTTTCCCGGGAAAACAGTTCCTTGAAAAGATGAGCATCACACCGGGCTCTGTTCTCCCTGCTGCCGCCCGGGCACGGTCAGCCGGCGGCTGGCTCGTTGCCGAGGAATCTCTCGGTGTCACCGGGGCTGGCGATCTTGCAATCATTACTTCCGGCAAGGATTACCGGTGCGCGAACGGGAAGAAAAGTGCGCTTGCAGTAAAACTCGCATCGGTGCGGGAAAGTCCCCGGGTCCTGCTTGCCCCCGGCATTGCAGCCCCGGGTGCAGGAAACGCGGTACATCTCGATGAGGTTTCCCGTGTTTCCGGCCGAACATGTACGATCACAATTAATGGCCGTGACTACCGGTTCGAAAACACCCTCCTCCTGCTCGACGGTTACCGCACCCCGCTCGCCCTTGCCGGCGCCGCCGCCGCCCTGCTCGGGTACGACCCGGCAGCACTCTCAACGTTCCCGGGCATCCCGGGACGCATGTCGGTCCGGGTCCTTGGGAATGTTACCGTTATCGATAACTCGAACAGCGGGACAAACGCCGAGACCACGATCGAGGCGGCCCGCTATGCCCGGGCCTGCACGGGCAAAAAGGAACTGACGCTTGTTATCGGGCAGGCGGAGAGCGACGGTGCGGTCTGCGAGGGATTTGGCGAGGACGGGATCGCCCGGGCGATCCGGGAGATCGGTCCCGACACCGTGATCCGGGTCGGCGGACAGCCGGCACCGGGCAGCACCGTTTGCGCAAGCCTTTTTGAGGCAGAAAAAAAAGCACTTGAAACAACCAGAGCCGGGGCAGTCGTGCTCGCGGTCAAGACCTGGAGATAAGAGATATTATGCCACCAGCACGGTTCATGCACCCCCGCCCGAGTTCCATCGTGGCGGCGCTCTATACGGCCCGCGACCTCGAAGTGGACGTTGCGATCCTGCACGGCCCCTCGGGCTGCTCGTTCAAGCATGCGCGGCTCCTCGAAGAAGACGGGATGCGGGTGCTCACGACAGCCCTTGCGGACAACGAATTCATCTTCGGGGGCCAGAAACCCCTCGAAGAAGTGCTGCGCTATGCAGAAGAACATTTTTCCCCGAAAAAGATTGCCGTGATCGGGACCTGCGTCTCGATGATCATCGGTGAAGACCTTGCATCGGCCATCGACAGTTCGGGCATCACGACCCCGGCCATAGCCGTCGATATCCATGCCGGTTTCCCGGAGAACATTGCCGGCGTGCTTGCAACGCTCGATGCAGCAGCAGAAGCCGGCTGGATCAGCACTGACGAACTCGCCCGGCAGCACCGGCTCATGGAGAAGGCAAACGAGGTGGAGAAGGTCCGGGGCGCCGCCTCGCAGGCATATATCGAACCCTCGCGGGGCGACCTCAAGCACGTGGCGGCGGAACGGCTGCTTGCCTGTGCGAAGAGCGGGGTGAAGGGAGTAGCGATCCTGAACGCGAAAAAAGAGACCGCGTACATGTTCGCAGACGAACTCCTCGCGCTCCACGACGCCTGCCCGGGTGCCGATATCACTTACATCGCAAACCTCGACAACCGGGGCCTGCCCAAGGTCCGTGCGGATGCAAAGAGGATCCGGGAGCAGATGGAGAAGCGGGGTGTTGCACCGGAACTGGTCGGGGCGCTCGACGAGTACGGGGCAAACGGCGATGCG
>JAQWDG010000133.1 GCA_028705545.1 Methanoregula sp.
GACGATATCAATTACCCGGCCGACAAGGCGGTCAACCGGGCCGCAGACCTCATCGACCAGGTCCGGCTCTCGCACCGGATGATGCACATTGCCCGCGACCTCTCGGGCGGCGAGAAACAGCGGGTGGTCCTTGCCCGGCAGCTTGCAAAAGATCCCGCGCTCCTCTTTGCGGACGAACCGACCGGCACGCTCGATCCCGAGACCGCAAAGGTTGTCCACGCGATGCTCTCCGAGGCTGCGAAAGCAAACACGATGGGCATGGTCGTCACTTCGCACTTCTCGCAGGTAATCGAGGACATGGCGCATACCGCAATCCTCCTCTCGGAAGGAAAGATCGCGGCAATGGGCGAGCCTAAGAAAGTCGTAAAAGAATTTACCCGGGGCGCAAAAGAAGACGAGCGCGAAGAAGTCCCGGAGTTCGGCAGGACGATCCTCTCGGCCCGGGACGTGGCAAAGCGCTACATCTCTGCCGACCGCGGTGTTGTGCGTGCGGTCAATGTTGTCTCGTTCGATGTTGCAGAAAAAGAGATCTTCGGGATCATCGGGAAAAGCGGCGCCGGCAAAACCACGCTCTCCCGGATTATTGCCGGGATCATCGAACCCACGAGCGGCGAGATGAACGTACGGATCGGAGACGACTGGGTGGACATGACAAAGCCCGGCATCACCGAACGGGGCCGGGCAAAGGAGTACATCGGCCTCCTGCACCAGGAATACGACCTCTATCCGCATCGGACCGTAATCGATAACTTAACCGATGCAATCGGGCTTGAATTCCCGAAAGAACTCGCCATACGAAAAGCGGTAATCACGCTCGGGATGGCCGGGTTCTCCCCGGAAAAATCAAAGGCTATCTTAAACCGGCTCCCCTCCGAGCTCTCTGACGGGGAACGGCACCGGGTCGCGCTCGCGCAGGTGCTCATCCGCGAACCCCGCCTCGTTATCCTTGACGAGCCCACGGGGACGATGGACCCCATCACCAAAAAGGACGTGAAGCATTCGATCCTGCATGCCCGCGACGAAATGGACGAGACGTTTGTGATAGTCTCGCATGACATGGACTTTGTCGGGGAGATCTGCGACCGCGTTGCCCTCATGCGGGGCGGAAAGATCGTTGCCATTGGAAAGACTCCCGAGATCCTCGCACAGGTCACCGCAGAAGAGAAAAAAGACTAATCCCCGTATCAGATTTTCATGGACTGACCCGTTATGGATTCCACTACCGGCACACAAAAAACCGCACAGAATGCAGAATGCAGCGGGAACTGCGACAGCTGTTCCTCCACACAGAAAACTTCCCCGCAAAAGGGACTCCCCCCGAAAGTCAGACTCGATGTAAAGCACGTCATCCTTGTCCTCTCCGGCAAAGGCGGCGTAGGGAAATCGACCGTTGCCGTCAACCTTGCGACCGCGCTTGCGAACCACGGGAAGAATACCGGTCTCCTCGACCTCGATATCCACGGCCCGAGCATCCCCAAAATGCTCGGGATAGAAAAAGAGCACCCGGCCGTGCTCGCAAAGTGCATCCAGCCGGTCATGGTCATGCCAAACCTTGGCGTAATGTCGATGGCATTCCTCCTCCCCGACACGAGTACGCCTGTGGTCTGGCGCGGGCCCATGAAGATGGGGGCAATCCAGCAGTTCCTGGCCGAAGTCAACTGGGGATCACTCGATTATCTTGTGGTCGATCTTCCCCCGGGCACGGGCGACGAGGTGCTCTCGATTGCACAGCTGGCCCCGAATGTCCGCGGCGCGGTGATCGTGACGACCCCACAGGATGTTGCGGTGCTCGACGCGACAAAGGCCATCGAGTTTATCAAAAAGATGGACCTTCCCGTGATCGGTGTTGTCGAGAACATGAGCGGCATGGTCTGCCCCCACTGCCATGAAGTGCTCGACCTCTTCGGGAGAGGCGGCGGGGAGAAGGCGGCCAAAAAATTCGGCGTCCCGTTCCTTGGCGCAATCCCGCTCGACCCCGCGATGGTTGCATCGGGCGATGCCGGAAAACCCTTCATCACCGCTGATCCCGAATCGCCCACGGCAAAGGCTGTCGAGGCCGTTATGGAAAAAGTCCTTGCGATCGCAGAAAAGGACGCTTAACCAACAACACAGGGTATGCCCGTAGGATGACAAAATACGCCGCAATCCCGGACCTGGTCGCCCTGTTCATGGAGGAATCGGGAGAGTCCGAACGCTGGGTGACCGTCCGGGACCTTCGGGAGCGGTACAGCCTCTCCCGCTACCAGGCAGGCACCATCACCGGGTTCCTGCACCGGCTTGAATTTTCCACGTACGGGCAGTTTCCCTATATTGTAAAAAAGGTCGAACTCATAGAGCGCGAGGGCCGGTCTTCCCCCTTACGCTACCGGTACCTTGTCGCCCGGCGGACCGGCCGTTCCGCACACCGTTCCTCATACCGGGATACCGACGGGATCCCTGCTGAGACGATGGTAGTTGAGTTAGGGACGGGAAAAGCATAAGTGTTCCAGAAACGAGAGGGAAGACCATGAAGATCACCGCTGCTGCCAATGTTCTCCCGGGCAAAAACCCTCACAATGTGGATGTCCGGAAGATCTATGATTCCCCTCATGCCATGGCCGTTGTCATCACGCTTCAGCCCGGCGAATCGTTAAAAAAACACATCACCCCGGTCGATGTCTTCTTCTACGTGCTCGAAGGATCCGGCACGGTCGAGATCGGGAGCGAACAACAGACCGTGGGAAAGGACTGCCTTGTCGAGAGCCCGGCAAGGATCCCGCACCGCTGGATAAACGGGAGCGGTTCGGTCCTTCGTATCCTTGTTGTCAAGGTGCCAAAACCCACTGAAGAGACAAAACTGCTCTAAAACTTTTTTTTAGGCACCTGCATCTTTTAAGTCCCGACAGGACAAGGAACAATCAATGGCAGAAAGCCGGGTCGACCCTGGCCGGATCAGGATTGTCAGCAATGCACCGCTGAGGACGAAAGACTATATCCTGTACTGGATGCAGTCTTCGCACCGGGCAGAGGAAAACCCGGCGCTTGCGTATGCAATCGAACAGGCGGATGCCGCACACCTTCCGGTTGTCGCGTACTTCGGCTTTTTTCCCGGATACCCGGAGGCTAACCTCCGGCACCTTGTGTTCCTGCTCGAAGGCATTGGCAGTGCAGCCCGGGCACTCGAAGCGCTCGGGATCCGTTTTGTCTTTAAGGCCGAAGACCCGGCAGCCGGTGTCCTTTCCCTTGCCCGTGACGCGGCGCTTCTCGTTTCTGACCGGGGCTATCTCCGGCCCGAACGGTCATGGTACGAAAAGGTCGCGGCCCGCTCTCCGTGCCGCTTTGTACAGGTCGAGGCAAACGCAGTCGTCCCGGTCCGGACTGTATCGGAAACGGAGGAGTACTCGGCAGGCACGATCCGGAAGAAGATTATGCGGCAGCTCGACCGGTTCCTCGTCCATGTGCCGGTCCGGGCCCCGGCCCGCTCATCGCTTGCTCTGGATATCCCTACCCTTGCCGGTGAACCTGCGGAAAAGATTCTTGCCGGGCCCGGGATTGACCGGGGCGTTCCCCCGTCACCGGAATTCCGGGGCGGGACCGATGAGGCGCTGCGCCGTTTTGAGACATTCCTTTCCACGGGACTCGACCGGTTTAGTGAAGACAGGAACGATCCGGGCACCGGGATCGCATCCGGCATGAGCCCGTACCTCCACTTCGGGCAGGTATCCCCGGTTACCCTCGCGCTCCGTGCGCAGGAACACGGCGGCCCGGGTGTCCCGGCATTTCTCGAAGAACTCATCGTGCGCCGGGAACTTGCGGTCAACTTCGTAACTTATAACGACCGTTACGATACGTACGCCTGCCTCCCCGCGTGGGTACAGCGGACTCTCGCCGCCCATGCCGGGGACCGGAGGGAATACCGGTATACCCGGAAGGAATTCGAACGGGCCGCCACCCACGACCCGTACTGGAATGCAGCGCAGGAGGAGATGGTCAGGACCGGGAAGATGCAGGGCTACATGAGGATGTACTGGGGAAAGAAGATCCTCGAATGGTCGGCGACCCCGCAGGAGGCATACGCAACCGCCCTGTACCTCAACAACCGGTACGAAATCGACGGGCGCGACCCGAACGGCTTTGCAGGAGTGGCATGGTGCTTCGGGAAACACGACCGGCCCTGGCAGGAACGGCCGGTCTTTGGTATGGTGCGTTACATGAATGCCGCCGGGCTGGAGCGAAAATTTGCGATGGAAAAATATCTGGAAAAAATGAGCTGAGGGGTGAATCGCAGAACCCGTGCGGGCCTGCCCGTCTTTTGAGAGATACCGGTTACGGCTCAATTTTTTCCGGATGTTTTTCCTTTGGCGTCCCGATCGTAAAGCCCGCTTTCCTCATGAGATAATAGGCAGCGGCAAGACCGATAATGATGATACCGATACCGATCAGTTCGAAACCGTTGGTCTGTGCGGGGTCGAGCAGGATCACCTTACGGGCAATTGCAATGATCGCAAGGAGCACCACGATCTCCACGTGGATTACGTTCTCCTCGATATACGCCTTCATGGTGTCCAGGAGCTCGACTGCGATGAGCACCAGGAGGAATGTGCCTAGCACCGAGGTTAGTTCGTGGTTTTCGAGAAGACCTATGGGAGCGTTTGTAACGGAAACCCACAGGTACCAGAACATCTCGCCCATCGCAAAGATAAGGACGACAACCAGCAGTGCGATGAGCAGCATGTAGACAAGTCGTTCAAAACGGTTGATGAATTCCAGCATCATCTGCCTCCGTACGGGATGAGATCGGGACGGTTTTTGTCATAAAGCCGCACGACATCGCCGATCACGATGACTGCGGGCGGTTTTACGCCGGCTTTTGCGGCGATGGCTCCAATCTCTGCAAGCGGCCCGGTCGTGACCCGGCGGTCTTTCCTGAGGCCGCGTTCTATTACCGCTACCGGTGTACCGGCATCCTTGCCGTTTGCAACGAGCGCGTTGGCAATGCCGGGCAGGTTTGCGACCCCCATTAAGATCACGATTGTGCCGCGGCCCTGCGCAAGCAGTTTCCAGTCGAGCGCAGATGCGGATTTCGTCGGGTCCTCATGGCCGGTGAGGATGGTCACCTGCGATGCGTACTTCCGGTGCGTGACCGGGATCCCGACCGATGCGGGAACGGCAAGGGCGCTTGTCACGCCCGGCACCATCTCGACCCCGATCCCTGCCTCCCGGAGCGTTTCGAGCTCCTCGCCGCCCCGGCCAAAGAGGAACGGGTCGCCGCCTTTGAGCCGGACGATGGTTTTACCCTCCTTTGCCCGGGCAACCATCTCGTT
>JAQWDG010000009.1 GCA_028705545.1 Methanoregula sp.
TTGCCCGTTCGTAGACCCTGTCATCGTTTGCAGGCAGGTCGGGGAGTTCGGCGTCAGACCTGCTGACGGTTAAGAAACTGTCCGGGTTTTCCCGGATGATTGCCCGTGCCTCTTCAGCCGTAACAACATCGTACGGGACGGCTGCGATGGCCTGGGCCTCGCCGGGTGCGGGGCGCACCGCGGGGAAACGGTAGATCGTTACCATGGTACCAACCGGCGCCCTCTAAACAGGGCGTTCTTTCTCATACGTTTGGCGAGATCACATATATACCCACAGACCCCGGCGGGGGCGAAAAAATCGCGCGGCGCAAAGACTTATTGTACGCGGGGGGCAACAGGATAACCTGCAAAACGAGCGCACCACCATGATAAAATCCCGGGATGCAATCCCCCCCAAGACTCCTGCCCGGATCCGGCGGGCCGGTCCTTTAGATGTCGATGCGATCTACGCAATCGAGGTCGAGTCATTTGTCGAGGCGTGGGACAAGCAGACGTTTGCCGAGGCGCTCTCGTATTACCCGACCACGTTCTTTGTCGCGGTCTGCGACGGGCAGATCGCGGGTTTCATCATCGGCGCTATCGAGGACACGGGCGAGAACATCTACGGCCATATCTGTAACTTCGCCGTCTCCTCGCAGTTCCGCAACCGGGGAATTGGCCGGCAGCTGATGCTCCGGACCGAGCACCAGTTCGCGCTCGAACTTGCCACCGGTTCCCAGCTCGAGGTCCGCGAATCCAACATCCCCGCCCAGAAATTCTACCGCCGCCTCGGGTACCAGAACGTCTTTTTTGTCGGCGGCTATTATGCGAACGGCGAGGACGCGCTCGTCATGATGAAGTGGTTCCGGTTCTGATCTGCCGGGCTGTTCCTGCCCGGTTCTCCGGGGCTCTTCCTGACCGTCTTGCCGCACCCTGGTAACGGCACTTCCTGCCGCACGTTTTTCCCGGCCGGAATTCCGGTCGGGTACGCGGGCCTGCGAACACCGGCCCTCCCGTGCCGGCAAAAAAGCACCCAATGACCCCCCTCACCGGGATCCTGTAGTCAGTCTCCTTTTTTATGCGTGGTTTTATCCCGTAAAACCCGCCCCGGTCCGGCCAAATTTCGGGAGGGTGAACCGGATTTCCAGAGGGGGGTCCCTGGGGGTATTTTTAATAAACGGGGTGGGGGTACGACCCCCCCATGCTGCTGATTTTTCTGAAGTAAATTTTCGGGTTTCCTTAAAAAAATTCCAAAAACGGTTTTCCCCCGGTGACCTCATGGTCGGGAATGGCCGGTTCCCGGGTGTCCGCCTGATCCCGGGAGGACCGGACCCCGTCTTTTTTTTAAACGGTTTCGGATCGTTTATCCTCACGGTGTGCCAACAAAAATGTACAGTTTCGAGGCCTGGGAAATGAAAGAGGCAAACAAAAAGGCAATCAGCGAATTTTTGAAACACACCGATTCCATCGGCGACGACATGCTCGAAGACACAAAGGAGATGCTCGGGAGCATGCCGTTTATTTTGCCGGTCCAGAAAAACGAGCGGCCGGACTACTTCGCGCTCATGTGCATTGCGGACGATATGCTCTGCCGGCCCCCGAATCTTTCGGGAAAGACCGCCGAGCTCGTTACCCTTGCGGCAGCAGCAGCGTCCGGGGCAAACCAGTGCCTGAAATTCCACATACGGGCCGCGGCAAAAGAAGGGGCCACAAAAGGCGAGATCTTCGATACGATCATGATCGCAGCGCTGGTCGGAAAGACAAAGATCCTCGCATCGGCGCTCCGCGACTTCAGCGAAGCATACCCGGAAGAGTCCCAACAGAAAAAAAGCGGATAATTATTTGGTATTTTACCTTTTGACGCCCCGGCCCAGTTCCTGGTGGGCGCGGGCAAGGTGCTGGGCGGCAAGTGCGCCGATGAGCGAGAGTTCCCCGGCAAGGACGCCGGCCGCGATGATCTCGGCGAGCTTCTTTGCGTTCGCGCCCGGGGGCGTGCCGCTGCCGGCAACACCAAGAATCTTCAGGCATTCCTGTTGTGTATCCACCCCGGTCCCGCCGCCGACCGTGCCGACCGGGAGCGAGGGGAGCGTGACGGATACGTACACCCCGTCGTCGGTCGGGTCGATCGTGGTCATGCAGGTGCTCCCGTCAATCGCGTGTGCCGCGTCCTGCCCGCAGGCAATAAACATCGCAGCAACCACGTTTGCCGCATGGGCGTTGAATCCCATGGACCCGGCCCGGGCCGAACCGACAAGGTTTTTCCTATAGTTGACCTCGAACATCGATTTTGCATCGGTCTTGAAGATCTTTTCGATGAGCTCGTGGGAGAGCGCGATGCCTGCAACAACGCTGCGGCCCCGGCCCATGATTGCATTGATCGCCGCCGGCTTCTTGTCGGCGCACATGTTCCCCGAGAGCGCAATAAGCCGGGCGCCGGTGGCTTTCGCGATCTCGTCGGCAATCTTCGCGCTCGCGATGGTGACCATGTTCATACCCATCGCGTCCTTGGTGTCGAATTCGAGCCGGACAAAGACGCTTGTACCCGCGACGTACGTGGAGAGGCCGGTCATCTGGCCGTGCGAGGTGGTCGTGGCTGCAATAGCGGCAAAGTCCTTCTCGTGGGCCGCTGCCCAGTCGGCAACCTCTTTTGCGTGCCCCACGCTCTTTGCGGCAAAGACCGGCGCCCGGGTCATCCCGTCGTGCAGGACCCGGACTTCCGCCCCGCCGGCTTTTGTTATCGCACTGGCGCCACGGTTTACCGATGCGATGAGCGCTCCTTCGGTTGTGGCAAGGGGCAGCCAGAACTTCCCCTTCGCATATTCGCCGTTCACCAGCACCGGCCCGGCAACCCCGACCGGCACCTGTACGGCGCCGATCATGTTCTCGCAGTTCCTTGTCGCTGCCCGGCCCGTGTCGATGGAGAAGGTGCCGATATTCTTTAAGGTTGTTCCGGTCTCCTGTTCGATGTATTCCCGGCGCACCCGCACGGCATCGGCCGGCCCGATCTGTTTTTCGAGCTCGTAGAGTTTTACCGTACCGGCCCTGATCCGGGACTGGACCTCTGCATCGCTTTCACGCACAGGGCCGCCCTGCCCTGCCGCATTGTGGTGCCCGTCATCATCAGCCATGAATAAATGTTGCACGCATACTATTATGATTGCAGTGGTTGAGCGATGACGGTTGGACAGTGGGGCATACGGGTACCGGCAAAAGACGGCGAGGGAACACGGCAGGCACTCCTCCGCGAGGGAGCGCTCGATGTGATGCTCAAAGTCCTGCATGAGGGTAACGATCTCGTCTTTGCCGTGACTGCAAAACGCGACGGCGCTGCCCGGTACGAGTTCGAGGAGCAGCCGGGCCGAAAAGAGCTTCCCCGGCACGAGCTCGTGGGCGGGATCGCGATCATGCAGGAGAACGATCCAAACGGGGCGGCGCTGATCCTTGCTTCCCGTCCCTCGCTCCACACGGTGCTTTTCCCCACAAGCGAGGTCTCGGGGGAGTACCGGACCCGGGACTACATTGTCCTTGCCGGGAAAGAGACGACCCGGACCGAAGTCGTGGAGCACGGGCACCGGTTCGTGGTGGATCTTGCCGGCGCGTATTTCTCCGCCCGGCTCTCGACCGAGCGCCAGCGGATCCTCGGGCAGGTCAAAGACGGCGAGACCGTGCTCGATATGTTTGCCGGTGTCGGGCCGTTTGCGATAAGCCTTGCCGCCCGGGCGGGCGTGGTGGTTGCAGCCGACTTAAATTTTCAGGCGGTTCGTCTCATGATGGAAAATATCCGGAAGAACCGGGCAACAAACGTGATCCCGGTGCTTGCCGACGCCCGGCACCTTGAGAAGATCTTCCCGTGGAAGTTCGACCGGATCGTGATGAACCTCCCGCTGTCTGGCACGGAATTTTTGACGGAGGCGTTCCGGCTCGTCCGGCCCGGAGGCACGATCCATTTCTACTCGCTCGTCTCAAAAGAAGGCGAGCACCTTGACCGGATCCGTGAGCTGGGCGGGGCCGGTGTTACCGTGACCGAGCGCGAGGTCAGGTCGTACTCGCCCGGGCAGTGGCACGCGGTCTACGATATTATTGCAGGATAAGGGGAGTCTCTTCACCCTATCTCTCCACGTTATCCCATTTCCTTTATTTTACGAGGGTATCCGACGCGGCGATAGTGCGTTTTGACCCCCAAAACAGGCCTTCTTTTCATTTCCCGCATACCAGTGCCCATCTGAACGGAGATCCGCCTCCCAAAAGCGTACATTAGGGTTTTACAGCGCCACAATTCTCGTGTATTTCGGCAATCGGACTGCGTATCTGGCACATCTCAAAAAAGTGTGTAAAAGTGCGGCATTTTTGGCACTTTTTTGCCTGCCGGCACCCGGCTCCCGAAAAGTTCTCCGTCGGAGAAACAGATCTGTCGGATCGCAGGTTCAGGGCCCCGGATCGCATCTGCCAAAACAGGCCTTCTTTTCCCATCAACCTGCCTGGATCCATGCATTATTGCCAATTAAACAATACCAGATCCCAACAAATCAACCCTATTAAAAAATTCATTAAGGAGATCGTTCAATACAAAAACCAATGGACTCAGAAAAAATAATCCTGACAAAAGAAATATTCCGGGTTCTTGCATCCGAAACACGGATTACCCTTTTAAAAAAACTTGCACAACGCAGGATGACCCTCAGCGAATTGTCCCGCGAGTTAAACCTTGCAAAATCAACGGTGCATGAACATCTCCTCATGATGACGGCGGCCGGCCTGATTGCTCCTGTTCCCGAAGACCATACCTGGAAATATTATGAGATTACCCGTAAGGGAGAGAACCTGCTTCTGCCGGAAAATTCGGCGACCGTTGTCTTCCTTCTCTCTTCAACGATATTCCTCTGTATGGCAGGATCTGTCGCAGCATTTGTTATGGCATGGATGTCACGATCCCGTGAAGTCTCGCAGGTACCAGTTCACGGTGCGGGTCTCTCGGGAAATTCAACCCCGGAAATTCTTTTTGCGGTCATTGGGGTCATCCTGTTTACCATAGCGATTCTGATCCTTATCCGGCTGCACAGGGTACGTGCAGCGATAAGAAGTGACGGAAAAACGGTATCGTGACCGACAGATCATTTTGCATTCCCCGGGAAAATGGTCGGACTCCTCTTTTAAAGAGGGAACTAAAAAAAACACGTTTCGCACATTATGTGCAGCTCATTTTAAGGCTCCTAAACTGTCAGGAAAAAACCGAACACTTTTAAGATGTTGAAATAGAATCGGAGAAAAGTCATTTCTGTTCTGGATGCGATGCCTCGCACATTCCCTCCAGAGAAGGGTTTTGTTTTTAAAAAACCCGATACAACCACTCGAACCTTAAAAAAGCAGGCACCTGTCAAAAATCGTTGACACGCATCCGCCTCACACCGACCTGACAGATATCTCGCAAAATAATCCTTTGGACTGTCATTTTTGATCCGGCCTGCACGAAACCTGTGATGAAAGGAAGTAGTGAAACCATGAATCAGCAATCAACCATGAAGTATGTTGTTGCGGTGCTGGCAGTTCTGTCGATTGTGGCCGTGCCGGGACTTGCCACGGAGACCAATCTCGGAGTACCGTATTACCAGCAGGAAAACAATTATTATTGCGGCCCGGCCGTTGCACAGATGTGGACTAACTACTACAGTAGTTTAGTCAGCCAGGATGCCCTGTATTCGTTCATTACGAATCATAACATCGAAACCGGATGGGCGACCGATCCTCAGGGCCTGGAAGACTGCGTGGAAAATTATGTCCCCACTCTCATTGCCGACGATCACAAGTGGAGCTCGGCCGACTCGGCAATACTGGGCCAGGCAGTCGATATTGTAAACCGGGGCATTCCTTCTGCATCGCTGATCAATGAAGGAGATCACTGGAACCTCGTAAAAGGCGTGAGTTATTCCCTGTATGGCGGTGAAATTTACCAGGTTAATGGCGTCTGGGTTCAGGATCCCTGGTACACGATGTCCGCTAATATCTACTATGCGATCAATTCCTGGAAAAATGATTTTACCCGGGTAGATGTCCCTTCATCCAGCTGGGATAATTACTGGGTAACGGTTCAGGGATACTGGGGAAGCCGCAGTAAACCGGACTATGAAAACGAAACAAAAAATATCCGGTTCATGGATGAATCGGAGGTGAGTGCGCCGCTCACTGCAAAAACGGATCTTGCCGGTTTTGCCCGGGAGCAGATGAATAAGCAGGACCTGTTCACGGATGAGCTTAAGGGCAGCAGCCCGGGAGAACCAGTTCTTGTTCACTCGCTGGATAAAAACTATCCGGATTATTACCTGATTCCTTTTGAAAAGAACGGCATGCCTGTTGTTATCTCCCTGATTACCGTCAAGGATAATATCGTCACATTTGGCGCAGGGGCAGCACTTGAGAAGGTTACCAGCGTTATAATGCCCGATCTTGAGGAGGCAAAAAAAGTACTTCTGGATGCTGATGACGGGGATCGATGGGAGGCCCGGCTCGTATGGAAACCCTGCGAGCAGACAATGTCCCGGTTCATGCCGGTGTGGGAGTTCACGAGCGCAGCTGGCAAGACAAAATATGTCGGCTACGATCAGTTCGCGCAGAAGGTCCGGGTATACGACGAACTTACGGAGAGAAAACTTAGAGGGTAATTAATTTTCAGGCACGGAAAAATGCAGAAGGTATGGAACATGACACAACTAAAATCTGGAGTCATCCTGCTGGCACTGCTGCTGGCAGGGATGGCGATGATACCGATGGTGAGCGCAGCGGATGAACAGAATGCAACCGCACAGATCAATAGTACGTGGAAATACGCAGTTCCAGAGCATCATTTCTCACCGGACTATTTTAAGGCAGGAAAACCTGCGACTCCATTGCCGGAATCGGAGATGATTAACCTTATTCTCTCCGAAAAAACTCTTGATTCATTCAATCAGGACAACCAAGCCGGAATAATCACCATTCCGATATCCTACCTGAACTTGAACACACAATTCACAGAATCGAAAAACTGGCAGAACAGGTTTGTTGAAAACGGCATCGGCCCGAACGAATCTGTTGTCCTGGTACGGATGCCCAAATCGATGTATGACCGGTTCCTTGCTACATCCAAGGAGGGCATTGTATCGTTCCCGGCTTCGTACTTCTCAAGGTATTACAAAAACCTCGCAGATCTCGATGCCAACATTCACCCGGACGGTGATGCTGTGAGTGTTACTCCCAGCGCTGATCCCGTTCTGGCAGAAAAAACAAATGTGTCGGTATCGGTAAAAAAGATACAAGTCGTTTCAAATCCGCTTGTATCACAAATAGCAACACCGTTGAGAACCCCGCAGGGACCCGGCACGTTACATGGAAAGTGGATATTTTTCAACCGTATGTATACCGATACTTATGACTATTGTATCGGACAGATCACACCGGATTCCTGGTCTGTCTCCGGCAATAATGATCAGTACTACGCGCCTCAGGAAAGAGAATATTATCTAAATAATCAGCGGCAGGATGCCATCGAAATTGTAGTAAATTACGATCACTGGTCAATCTGGCCAAATACGACGATTAATTTATTCCCCACAATCTATGACAATCATTCCAATGACTCGGTACCCTTGGAGACGTGGGAAAGTTCAGGCCCCGGCATTATTGGATTGGATCCGGCAACTTTCCCTAAAGCATTCGGATACCATGTCCAGATCGTAAACGGGAAATATTACATTACATTTGAATTTATGAACAACCTGACATTCACGTCTAGTTATGTGTATAACGATCAGGATAATCCGAGTACTACGTTTACCGAGTTCAGCGGATCCTCTGAGTTCCAGCAGATCACCAGTCCGATAACGGATACCTTCTCAGCGTCAACTACCCCGGTTATTGACCAGTGGGTCCACGATGCGACCCTGAATTCATGGAGAAAACCCGCCGATGTCTGGCAGTATGAAACGGCGTCTACTGATGATATTTTCACGAATATCTATTGGTTCATTGGTGGCGATAACTCTGATGAAATTGGTACCAGTTCGTATCTGTCATCGGCATGGACTTAACACTCATTTTTTTAGACTGCTTGTTCTATCAGGTAACAATTATACTTAATAATTAATAAGCAAAAAATTACCCAAGTAAATTGCAGAAGAAGAACGTTTTACCTAGGAATGAAGGATGGTGTAATTCGATGGAAAAATTAAAAATAAACGCTTATTATCTGGCGGTGCTAGTTTGTCTGGTTATCCTGGTAATTGCCGGAAGTTATTTTGTTTACAATGCGTATCATCCGTCAGAAAAACTTCGCCAGAACCAACAGCAGGACCTTACCCTTCAGCCAACACCCGTTACTCCAGCACCGGCTCAGTCAACCTCTCCGGCCGTACCTGTAACCGGTTCCACGCAGGATCCCGAACCACGATGTAATCTTTCCGCTGCCGGTTCCCGAATCCCTGTTGCGGTCGATACATCCGTTCCGATCCAGGATCCGATGCCCGGAATCCGCTACTCCATTGGAGAGAATGATTCCGGCAAAACGATCGTGCTCGGGACCGGGGATGTGGTTGAGATCAACCTTGGCTGGGCTGCGGGACTTCCCTTTCGCTGGATCGTTTCGGTCTCCGGCTGCGGGTTGGAACTGGTAAATGACGGCAACTATGTGAAAGGCGTTGGTTTCTGGAACACTACGGGCCATTACCGGGCCCGGTACCGGGCGGTCAGCCCGGGGACATCGGTCATTGACGGGAAATTAGTCTTCAAACCTGACGAACCCGGGGATCTCCGGTTCAATCTTACGGTGATTGTGAAATAGAGATGGTGAGGGTAAGGATCCTCGTTTGGAAAAGTGCGTCCCCAGGAATATTTGGTGTCTTATCCGGATCATCCTCCCAAAACAGCCCTTCTTTTCATTTCACGCGTGCAAGGAGCCCGTCCGGGAAGAGATCTGCCGTCCGGCTGGGCCAGTCTGGGCCCTTTTTTCTCCGGCGTGAAAATGCCCCCGGGAACCCGATTTCGACCCCCGTTTTCGCGATTTCGGCCCCTTTTTTTAAGTGCAGGAATCCTCATGCCGGGTGCGGTCTCCGACGGAGAAAAAGCCTCTGCCTGAAACCCGGTCCCCCATGGTTCCCGGTATGGCCGCTGTCTGACGGTAAGCCGCCACCCGGCAGGAGAGAGATCCGGTCCGGTGGGAGCACAGCCGATCTCGTTACGTGAGCGCCGGTATCCTGTCCCGGAAATTCCATAATCGATTTCCGCGTTAAAAAAAGCCGTTGGCCGCGGGAAACTATTTCTCATGAGGGCCCAATGAGAGGCATAAGAAATGAAGGAATGGTGCCGGCGATGGGACATAAAAGGACAAATTCAGGACGGAGGTATACCTGTGCCCATCTCATCTGTGCCTACCTGCTCACGAACCATGTCACCCGGGCCGTGGTGAGCGTACGGGACATTGCGCAATTCCATCACCTGTCCCTGAAATCCTCGCGATCGGTCAGTGCCCTTCTGGATTTCATGTACACCAACCGGATCCGAAAATCCCGGTTTGGTTTTTACATCCAGGGAACAGCCCCTTTTAAGAAAAACGATTATCCCCACCACTACACGATCGAGCTTATCGACGAGGCCCGGGGGATGTTCTGATGAAACCGGCAAACGGCCCAAAGAGAAACCCGGGATACCGCGGAGGTATACCATGACAAACGCTCTCATGGAGTGGTTCATGGGAAGGGACGCCGACGATCTGGGCTGGTACAATTTTACCGAAGCCCGCCCGATCTGGAAGACCTGGTGGTTCTGGAGCGGCACTGCGGTTGTGTGCGTTGTGTTAGTCTGGTTTTTTCTGGTGTCCTGAACCAGCAAAATGTTCGGGCAGCGGGGATAGCCCCGGTAATGACCGGGTTACTATTCCTCCAACCGTGCGGATAAAAGAAATGCATGACCCCGGGCGGGCGAAGGGAACCAGCCGGGTTGTCATGACGATGCCGGGTTGTCCGTAAACCGGAACGATCCTTCCGGTACCGCGATCTCGAAACGGGCACCCGAGCCCGGGGTACCGGTCTCATTGATCGAAATATCAGTAATTGACAGGATTTCCCGCGAGAGAAACAGGCCAAGCCCGGTATTTTTCCCGAACCCGCGCTCGAACAGGTGCAGCCTGTCTTGTGAGGAAATTCCGATCCCGTTATCGGCAACGGTAATAACGAGCCCGGTGCCGGCGAAATGATGCGATATGCCGATACGGGTAACCGCCCCCCCGTGCTGCCGGGCATTCTCGAACAGGTTATAGAACACCCTGACAAGGAGCGGGTCAGCGTATATTTCCGGCAGGTCCTCGGGAAATTCAACACATATGGCAGAAGTTGCCATCTGTGATGCGGCGGAACGGATAATATCGGGCAGCCGCTGCCATACGGGGGCTTTGATCCCGAGATCCTCGTATTCCCGGGTGAACGCGATCTGGCGCCGGATCGTGTCTGCCGCTTTGGATGCCCGGTTGATATGGGCGAGCACGTCCGGGTCTTTTGCGGTTTCCTGTGCAAGTCCCAGGGAACCGGAGAGCACCGTCAGCTGGTTCATGACATCGTGGCGGGTAATGCCGGACATCAGGTTCAGTTTCCTGCTCGCAAGGGCCAGTGCAGTTTCAGCCCGTTTCCGTTCGGTGATATCCCGGATATTGCACTGGATGATCTTATGCTGGTCTACCGAATAGACATTGCTGACGAACTCGACGTCCATACTCCGCCCGTCTTTTGTCTCCAGCGGGATGTCCTCGTACCGGATATAGGTCTTTGTTTTCAGATCGGCGAATGCTTTCTGCGCAAACGATTTGTCCCTGATAAACCCGAGCTCCCAGAGTTGTCTGCCAACGAAGTAGTCCAGCGGGTATCCCAGCAGATCCCGGATGAATCTGTTTGCATCGATAATCCTGCCCGTCTCTTCATCAAGGATCAGGATGCCGTCCTGCGCTGTTTCAAAGAGCCGGCGGTACCTGGTTTCGGATACCTGTAATATTTTCTGTGCCTCGTTGCGTTCGGTGATATCCCGGATATTACACTGGATAATCCTCTTGTCCCCGACATGGTAGACATTGCTGACGAACTCCACGTGCATCGCCTTGCCCTGTTTTGTTTCCAGGGGCAGGTCTTCATACCGGATATATCCCCCGGTTTTCAGTTTGGTAAACGCGTTCTCTGCAAGGGATTTGTCTTTTAAAAAACCCAGCTCCCAGAGTTGTCTGCCAACGAAATAGTCCAGCGGGTATCCCAGCATATCCAGAATAAATGCATTCGCATCGAGAATTTTCCCGGTATCCCCGTCAAGGATCAGGATTGCGTCCTGTGCCGTTTCAAAGAGCCGGCGGTACTGGTTTTCTGATTTTTTCAGTTCCCGTTCGGTACGGATGCGCTGCTCTTCATGATCAAGAGACTGAAGAGCAAACGAGATATCCCCGGACTGTTCGTCAAGAAGCCGGATGATCCGGTCCGTAAAAAAACCCGGCTCGGATGCATAGAAGGTAATAACACCTGCATTTGTGGAATTCTGTGCGAAGGGAAAAGCAGCAAGCGAACGATAGCCCCGCTCAAGTGCCCCCAGACGCCACGGGGTCGCCTTCTGTGAATCATGTTCGATATCGTTACAGAAATTAAAGGTTCCCGTGCGGAATGCAGTCCCGGTCGGACCCCGCCCGGCGGGGGTGTCTTCCGTCGATATGGTGATCGAATCGAGAAAGCCTGTTACCGAACCCGCAGTCGCGACGGGTTCGATGAGATTTTTTTCTTTGTCAAAAAATCCTGCCCATACCATTGCAAATCCGCCACAGTTGGCAGCAATCCGGCAAATCTCGTTGAGCAGTTCCTTTTTGTCGTGAATACGAATGATTGCCCTGTTGGTTGCGGAAAGTACCGCGTAAAGCCGGTTGGTTGCAGCAACCTCCGCATCGGCCCGGTGGTGTTCGACCGATGCTGTTATCTTGTGTTCCAGCTCGGCGAACTGTGATTTCGGGTCCCCGCCTTTCTGGAGATAAAAGTCAGCACCGTTTTCAAAGGCTTCGATGGCAATCTCTTCCCTGCCCCTGCCGGTGAACAAAATGAACGGCAGGGTTTTATGTGTCGCCCGGACCTGTTTTAAAAACTCGATGCCATCCATGCCCGGCATCTGGTA
This sequence comes from Methanoregula sp., assembly GCA_028705545.1. Classification (GTDB taxonomy): domain Archaea; phylum Halobacteriota; class Methanomicrobia; order Methanomicrobiales; family Methanospirillaceae; genus Methanoregula. Next base: position 12,136 of record JAQWDG010000009.1, read on the forward strand.
ATCGGAAACGATGGCATCGATCCCATTGGATTTTACCAGGTCGAGTGCAGCTGAAGCGGAATCTGCCGTCGTCACGGAAAATTTGTTGGTCCGCTCAAGATACTGTTTGCACACATCGAGGAGAGCAGATTCATCATCTGCATAAAGGACGGAAATCGTAATGGCCCTCTGCCGGGAACCGGATTCTGTAACATATCTCCTGTTTTCAGGAGAAATAAATATTTCGCAGCAAATAAAAAAGGGGATTTAAGGTATGTTGCCATGCAATAATCCGTCCGCGGTGATTCCCCCACAATACCGTCATCTAAGAAAGGTTCATTATGTCAAAACCAACTCTTCTGTAAGCCATTACAAAAACGGCCTTCGGTAACAATCCGGTGCAGCAGCCGGGAACCGGGGAACTGGTAACCTGCATTCCCGCAGGGTAGCAGGTGTGGGCGGGTTAGTCGGCTGATCGCTCCTGCGTTACCCGGTATCGTACAAGGGTTTTGGCTCTAAAAAAAAACCGGGCCGGACGGGATTGCTGCCGGCAAAAAGACGAATCGTACCGTGGATCTGCCATGAATTACTGTCCCATCTGTAAAAGGGAATACAAGGAAACGAGCGGGAACCCGGCCCGGCACTGCCCTGTGTGCGGCAGCACGCTTGTCGAGTTGTCGTCCGGCGATATCGCACAGGTGCGCCGCAGGAACCGGCAGAAGGACGATTAAAAACGAAAAAAATTATTCTTTTTTCATCCGGTGGACTTCGGTGTCGGTGATCTCGTACACGAGATCCTGTTTTCCCTTTTTTAGTTTCTTGAGATCGGTGATGATCTCCTGAAGCTGGTATTCCCGGTCCCGTGTCGCAATCGCGTACGGATGGTCGGGCTGCTGGTTTTCCGGGGTGATGGCAAGGAGGTCGCAGGTACTGCGCTGCCGGGTAATTTTGAATTCCGTAATCTTGTCAAGGTCGATAGAGAGCGAGTCCCCGGAGTGGAACACCCCGACATGATGGAATTTCACGGAAACGCTCATAGGGCTTCCCGTCCGTGAGTATATGCGTGCTGCATTCCTAGTCAACTCCCATTCCCGGCGGCATGCCTCCCCGGGGCATCCCGCCCGGGCTGCCGGACTGCGCCGATGCGATGACATCGTCGATACGCAGGATCATGACCGCCGCTTCCGTTGCGCTTGAAATGGCCTGCGTCTTTACCTTCAAGGGCTCGATGACCCCGGCCTTCTGCATGTCGATGGGTTTTCCTTCGTACACATCGAGGCCGAAGGTCTTCTTTCCCGCCTCGTGCGCCGCCCGGATCGCAACGACCATGTCGATGGCGTCGAGGCCGGCGTTCTCGGCAAGCGACCGTGGGATTACCTCAAGCGCCTTTGCGAATGCCTCGATTGCAAGCTGGTTGCGGCCCCCGACCGTTGCCGCGTACCGGTGCAGCTGGAGCGAGAGTTCGATCTCAGGCGCCCCGCCGCCGGCAACGACTTTTTTGTCCTGGACGACAACGCCGACTACCCTGAGCGCATCGTGGAGGGCGCGTTCGATCTCGTCGATGATATGGTCGGACCCGCCCCGGATAATAATGGAGACGGCTTTGGGGTTTTTGCATTTCGCAATCGTGATCATCTCATCGCCGGAGAACTTCTTCTCCTCCACAAGACCGGCAGCCCCGAGATCGGCCGGTGTAACGGTGTCGATGCTGGTTACTATCGCCGCCCCGGTGGCGCGGGAGATGTTTTCGAGGTCGCTCTTTTTGACCCGGCGCACGGCAAAGATCCCGGCTTTTGCCAGGTACTGCTGGGCAACATCGTCGATGCCTTTTCCGCAGAACACCACATTTGCCCCGCTCCGGATCACTTTTTCTGCCAAAGCGTGGACCATCTGCTCGTCTTCGTCTAGGAATGCCTGGATCTGATCGGGCCGGGAAATGTTGATCTTTGCCGAGACCTCGGTCTTTTTGTATTCGAGCGCAGCGTTCAGGAGCAGGATCTTTGCGTTTTTCACGGACTGGGGCATTCCCGGGTTCGCCCGTTCCTTGTCGATGACCATGCCTTCGATAAGCACGGTGTCGTCGACCGCTCCCCCGGTTTTTTTCTGCACGTTCACGTGCTTGATATCGACCGTGCCGTCGGGATCGGCAACGCTGGTGACCGCTTTTACGACAAGAGCGCAGAGCAGTTTCTTGTACGCCTCCGCCCCTTTGCCGCTGACAGCCGTCTCCGCAACTTTTTCAAGCATTGCGTGATCGTCCGGTTTTACCGCAATGGCGATTTTTGAGAGGATCTCCAGCGACTTTGCCGCAGCCTGCCGGTAGCCTTCCGCGATCACGGTCGGGTGGACACGCTGTTCGAGAAGGTCCTGTGCGTTTTTCAAGAGTTCGCCGGCAAGGACCACCGCGGATGTCGTGCCGTCGCCGACTTCGTCGTCCTGGGTCTTTGCGATCTCGACCATCATCTTTGCGGCCGGGTGGTCGATGTCCATCTCTTTTAAGATCGTTGCGCCATCGTTTGTGATCACTACGTCGCCCATGCCGCTGATGAGCATCTTGTCCATGCCTTTTGGCCCGAGCGTCGAGCGGACCGCGGTTCCCACCGCTTTTGCAGCGGAAATATTACTGTTCTGGGCCTCCTCGCCCCGGTTCCGTGTCGTTCCCTGTCGTAAGATAATGATGGGCTGTCCGCCAAGCTGTTGTGACATTTCTTTCCTCCGCATTTTCCTTTTTACCGGTCCGGTCGCCCATTATAATTTCGGGAAAGACCCTGGCCCGGCAGTATGCCGGTTATTACACCGGCCGCACCATGGATCGTTTCGATCATGACAGAAAAGTTCGATATCCGGTAATCGATGCCGCCCCGTCATGATCGGTCTCGGGGCGCCACCAGCCTGCGATCAAGCTGATCCGTTATGCAATCATCGCTCTGCTGTGATATCTGTTCAATTGGCGTGCGGGCCTATAGGTGTATCTGTCACTTGCTCCTCCAATACATACCTTCAACAGGTCAGCAGCCCTTTATAGTGCGAACGTAGTTGATTGAATGGCAGGTTTTCACAGGAAAGTTGATACGGGTGAAGCGGACCCGAATGCAGTAAATCCCGACGGGACACCCGTTATCCGGGTGCGGCTGCCAAAGAAATGGAACAACGAGCAGTTTGCCCAGGCCGAGACGATGATGGGGGCAAACCATATCCGCGTCCGGTGTATCGACGGGGTTTCCCGGATGGGCCGGATCAAGGGCAAGATCAAAAAGAGGCAGTGGATCCGCGAAGGCGATACTGTTATTATCGTCCCCTGGAGTATCCAGGACGACAAGTGCGATATTATTTACCGGTATCTCAAACCGCAGACTGACTGGCTGCGGAAGAACCGGTACATTTAATCTTTTTTTGTGAACTGCGTTGCCGCCTGTTCATCTGCACGGCCGGCCGTTGTTTTGTTGTTCGGGGTTCGCTGTTGTCCCGCCCGCAGTACGTCTATTTCCGGGCAGGGGAATCCCGTGAAGTAAAAGTCATCCAAGTCCTCCGTGAAACCTGCTTTGTTTGTCCTCTTCGTACAGGATGTTCCCGTTTAAAAAGAAGTTTTGCGTGAACATTTCCCCTCAGGAGATCGCTCCCGACCCCGGTGTCAATGTCGGGTTTACGAGCGGGCCTGCCCTCCCGGCAGAAAGCGTACGTCATGGAACGTGATCATGCCCGGCCGCGTTCGGGTTGCTCTGGTTGTCGCGGGCACGGAGGGTACCGTGCCGGATATCCCGCGAACCTGCCGGGATATGGCGACACCGCCGCGAACTTTTATCTCTGACCCGCCAAAACAGAATTTTTGACTGCCTCCGCAATGTCCGATTCGTTAACACAGCAATTCTCCGAATTATTTAAATGAAAAGATAATCAAAGCCACACGCATGAACAGGAGTCAGAACCCCGGAAGCGTGCCGGCGCTGTTTTTTCGTCTGCACGGGAGTGCCCTATGATCCCTGAGGAACAACTGGTTGTCGGGATCATAGACGACTCGATCCATACCGAAACGCCCCACGGGCGGGCCTTACAAAGGATTGTCCGCGACCTTGAGGCGTACGATATCTTCGTCGCCGACGTCGCCTCACCGGCCGAGGCCCGGACCGCGTACTCCAACCTCCCCTCGGTCAGCTGCGTCCTTGTCAACTGGAATCTCGGGAACCGGTCGGCAGAGCAGCAGCAGGACACGCTGAGACTGATCCGCCAGATCCGGAGCGTGAACGAGGACCTCCCGATATTTCTGATGGCCGAACCCACAGACGAGCCGCCCATCGGGCTCACGGTCGACATCATAAAAACGGTCAACGAGTACCTCTACGTGATGGAGGATACCCCGGAGTTCATTGCCGGGCGTATCACGGCCGCTGCAAAACGCTACCAGGACCGGCTGCTGCCGCCGTTCTTTGGCGAACTGGTAAAATTCTCAAAAGACTTCGAGTACTCCTGGCACACGCCCGGCCACGCCGGCGGCACCGCGTTCCGGAAAACCCCGGTCGGCAGAAAGTTCTTCGACTTTTTTGGCGAGCAGCTTTTCCGCTCCGATCTCTCGATCTCAGTCGGCGAGCTCGGCTCGCTTCTCGACCACTCCGGCCCGGTCGGTGAGGCGGAGCGGTACGCCGCAAAAGTGTTCGGCGCCGACATGACCTTTTTTGTAACAAACGGCACCTCCACGGCAAACAAGATCGTCTTCTTTGGCCGGGTCACCAAAGACGACGTGGTGCTCGTAGACCGGAACTGCCACAAATCTGCCGAACACGCACTCACCATGACGCATTCCATCGCCGTGTACCTGATCCCGACCCGGAACCGGTACGGGATCATCGGCCCGATCCCCCCGGACGACATGACTCCTGCGGCAATAAAGAAAAAGATCGCAGCCTGCCCGCTCACCAAAGGCCTTAAGGATAAGACCCCGGTCCATGCGATCATCACGAACTCGACCTACGACGGCCTCTGTTACCTTGCAGTCGATGTGGAAAAGGAACTCGGGAAAAGTGTTGACAGCATCCACTTCGACGAAGCGTGGTACGGTTACGCCCGGTTCAACCCGCTCTACAAGGACCGGTTTGCCATGCGGGACGGTGCAAAGGACAAGAAAGGCCCGACCGTCTTTGCGACCCAGTCGACCCACAAGCTGCTCGCTGCCCTTTCGCAGGCCTCCATGGTCCACGTAAGGAACGGCCGGGTCCCGATCGATCACGCCCGGTTCAACGAGGGGTTCATGATGCACAGCTCCACCTCGCCGCTCTATACGATCATCGCGTCTCTGGACGTTTCCTCGAAAATGATGGACGGGCCTTCGGGCAGGCTTCTCACGACCGAGTCGATCGAAGAGGCGATCCGGTTCCGGCGCACGATGGCGCGGGTCAGCAAGGCGATAGAAAAGGGGAAGGCAAAGACCGACTGGTGGTTCCCGATGTGGCAGCCGGATACCGTCACGGACCCAAAGACGAAAAAGAAGATCCCGTTCTCCTCTGCGCATATCGAGATGCTGCGGGACAATCCCTCCTGCTGGGTACTTCACCCGGGAGAATCGTGGCACGGGTTTACCGGTCTTCCCGACAACTACTGCATGCTCGACCCCATCAAGGTGACCGTACTCACGCCCGGCGTCAACGAAGACGGAACGCTTGCCGCATGGGGCATCCCGGCAGCAATCGTGGTCAAATACCTCGACACCAAGGGCATCATCAACGAGAAGTCCGGGGATTATTCGATCCTGTTCCTCTTCTCGATGGGGATCACGAAAGGCAAGTGGGGCACGCTCATTACCGAGCTCTTCGAGTTCAAGCGCCGGTACGACGAGAACGCTCCGCTCGACGAGGTTTTCCCGGATCTCGTGGAGCGGTGGCCCGACCGGTACGGCGGCATGAAACTGCAGGACCTTGTTGCCGAGATGCACGCGTTCAAGCGCAACCACAACATGTGCGGGCTGCTCCAGAAGGCGTTCTCCCTCCTGCCGGAGCCGGTGATGCCCTACGCCGAAGCATACAGGAAGCTCGTGAAAAACGAAGTGGAGCAGGTGCCGGTCGCAAAAGCGGCCAACCGTATTGTCGCAACCGGCATCGTGCCCTACCCGCCGGGCATCCCGCTCCTTGCGCCGGGCGAGAAGACCGGGCCAAAGACCGGCCCGGTCCTCCAGTACCTGCTCTCGCTGCAGGACTTTGACCGGCGCTTCCCCGGCTTCGAGCACGACACGCACGGGATCGAGAGCGTCAAAGGAGAGTACATGATGATCTGCTTAAAGGAGAAGACCCGATGAGCGAAGCACCGATAGCAAACAAAAAGGTGCTCGGGCTCTTTGCGCTTGCCATGATCAACGTGGCGGCGGTGCTGAGTATCAGGAATTTCCCCTCGATGGCGGTGTACGGGTGGTCGTGCATCGGCTGGTACGTCCTCGGGGCCATTGTCTTTTTGATCCCGATCTCCCTTGCGGGAGCGGAACTCGCGACCGGCTGGCCCGAAGGCGGCGGGGTGTACGCGTGGGTCAAGCAGGCGTTTGGCGAGAAGGGCGGTTTTGTCGCCCTCTTCTGCGAATGGTCCAACAACCTTGTCTGGTTCCCGACCGTGCTCTCGTTTACCGCGTCAACGCTTGCGTTTGCCCTCACACCTGACCTTGCAGCCAATCCCTGGTTCATGTTCGCCGTCATGATGATCGTGTTCTGGGGCACCACGGCGATTGCCTACTTCGGCGAAGAGACCTCGACAAAGTTCTCGAACATTGGCGTAATCCTCGGGAGCATCGTACCCTCCCTCCTCATCATCGGGCTCGGCCTCTGGTGGCTGGGCTCGGGACAGAAGATCGTTATCCCGCATTTCACGCTTGCGCAGACCGTGCCGACCATCAATCTCTCCACGCTCCCGTTCTTTGCAACGATCGTTCTTCTCTTTGCCGGGATGGAGATGGCCGGTTTCCATGCGCTCGAAACCAAAAACCCGCAGCGGGATTTCCCCCGGGCAATGGCGCTCTCTGCGGTAATCATCGTGATCTGTACGGTCCTTGCAACGCTCGCGATTGCGATTGTCATCCCCGCGTCCCAGCTCAACCTTGCTTCGGGCGTTATGCAGGCAATCCAGTACTTCTTTGACGCAGCCGGGATCGCGTGGCTTGTCGGCCCCATGGCCCTCTTAATTACGCTCGGCGGAGTCGTGAACCTCGCTGCCTGGCTGATCGGCCCCGCAAAGGGTCTCGGGATCGTTGCCGAGGAAGGCAACATGCCCCCGCTCTTTGACAAGACAAACAAGTACGGTGCGCCGGTCGCGGTGCTCCTCATCCAGGCACTGATCGGATCGGTTATCTCGCTCCTCTACGTGTTCCTCCCGTCCGTCAACCAGGCGTACTGGATCCTCTCGGCAATGACGGTCGAGCTGCTCTGCATTGTCTACATCCTCGTCTTTGCTGCGCTCATCAAGCTGCGCTACAGCAAACCCGACACGCCCCGCCCCTTTAAGATCCCCGGCGGGATGATCGGCGTCTGGATCGTGGGGGGCCTCGGGCTCTTTGGCACGGTCCTCTCATTTATCGTCGGGCTCATGCCCCCGATGTACTTCACGAACTGGATTGTCTATGTCGGTTCGGTACTGCTCGGGACATTCCTTTTAGCAGTACCGCCGCTAATCTTTTTGAAATTCAAACATCCCGGATGGCTAAAAAAGCAAAATGGAGGTGAACAGCCATGACGATAAGTAAAAACGGCGAGATCTGCCTTGCACTTCTCGTGGCCGTGCTCTTTATCCTGCCCTGCCTGATGCTCGGCCTGATCTATGAAGAGGCGCCGTACCACACGGTGGCCGGAGAACCGGTCAGGGAAGCGGCGGATGCTGCGGGGATCTCGGTTGCGGACGTGGAAGGCACGCTCTGGAACATGGCCGGTGCCACCGGTGGCAAGACCTACACGCTCACCGACCCGGAGGGCGACACTGCGTATATCGCAACGCAGGCGTTTGACAGCGCCGAGTCCCGCGATGCAGCGGTCCGGCTCTACAATGCCCATGCCCCGGGCAAGGGAAAACAGGTGGGCAGCATGATCGTGGTCGGCCAGTACATTGTGTACGCAACGCCGGTGAACAGCCCGATCTTTGCAAAACTCGTGCCGGCATTGCAGCAGGCAGCAAAAGCAACAACCTGATTTCCTGCAAAAACTTTTTTTCCTTTTTTTACTGCACCAGCCGGTTACTCCGCCAACCATTTCCCAAGGCCGTACCGCGAGTACACAAAGGTGATGCCGAGGATGATGTACCCGACAAGGATCGCGGAGATGACGGTGCCTTCCCGGAACCCTTCGACCGTCCCGAACGCGGCAAGCGAGATGACCGCTGCTCCTGCGACAAGCGAGGTGTCGAAGAAGACCTTCACGATCCCGAAACGCCGCCGGGTCTTTTCCGCTATGGCCCTGACAAGTCCTTCGCCCGGGTTTAAGATGACGTTTGCCGTGACCTGCAAAAAGATCCCGAGGGCAAGCACTGCGGAGCCTAAAAGAACGACTGCGATCTGTTCCGGGTAGAAGTCCGGATGGACGCCGGCCGAGAGGAACATGCCCAGGTCGACAAAAGTGCCAAGGAAGAAGGCAATGATTACCTGGAAATACTGGCGTTTCGGGAACGAGCGCCCGATGATGATAACTTCGGCGGCAAAGAAGATCAGGGTCAGGATGATGGTGAACTCGCCAAACGTTACCGGGAACGCGAGGCAGAGGACGTACGGGACGCTCGATATGGGCGAGGTGCCGAGCGCGGAACGGGTGACGAGGCTGATCCCCAGGCCCATGAGAAAGAGGCCACAAAGGAGCGATAAGCAGCGTTTGATCAGTCCGGTACCGGGCATCAACAGGCGGTCTCCCTCATTACCGGGGCCGTGAGACACATTAAGGGTAACGACACCCCGGGGCACAAGCTTGATGAGGCATGGCACGAGACTGACCGGTATGTGCCACCAGTTCTCTCTTGCCTGGAGGGACCACGACCTCTGCACCCGCTTTGGCGTGCCGGTTCTTCCCGCCGGTCTTGTGCCGCATTTCTCGATCGCGCCGGGTGGCAGGGCGCTGGTGGTTCTGGGGAGCGGGCCGCGTGAGGCGTCCCTGATGCAGTGGGGCCTCGTGCCACGGCAGGCAGCGGACCCGTCCGAAGGGACACGGCCGTTCAATGCCCGGGCCGAGAGCCTCGCGGAAAAACCCATGTTTCGGGATCTGGTGCAGTCGCAGCGGTGCCTTGTGCCCGCAACCGGTTTTTTCGAATGGAAGGCCCCGAAACGATCGCCCTGGTACTTCCGGATGCGGGACGGTGCGCCGTTTGCGTTTGCCGGGCTGTACGATCAGTGGCACGGCCCGGCGGGAGAGACGCTTGCCACGTTTGCGATCCTGACAACAGCGCCAAACACGCTTGTTGCCGCCGTCCACAAGAGGATGCCGGTGATCCTTTCGCGGGAGGACGAGGCCCGCTGGCTCTTTGCAGGCTCCCTCTCCGAAGCGGACCGTCGCCGGATCTTCGCGCCGTTTCCCGCGGGGGGAATGGAAACGTACCCGGTCTCCGACCGGGCAAACGACCCGGCTGCCGATGACGAGCGGACGATCCGCCCGGTGAGCCGGCTGTAACGGGACGATACCTGCCGGCGCTAAAAGGTATATGTAGCCGGAAAACACAAAACTTCGTTTCATGACCCGGCCCCCGGTAAGGATTGTCCCGGACGGCGGCGTAACGCTGGCCTGTCGCGAGTACGGGGCGGGCGAGCCGCTCGTTTTGATCAACGGCTTAGCGTCCGCGATGGA
>JAQWDG010000134.1 GCA_028705545.1 Methanoregula sp.
CCGGGTCTGGAGCGCTATTACCGAGAGCAGGAGGATGGCAAGCACGGCAAGGCCGCAGGGGTTGATGCTCGCTATCCCGGCGCAGACGATCACGAGGGGCACGGTCAGGGCAGAAACGGTCCCGGGATCGTTTTCCCGGGGCGTGCTTCCGGCCGGTGCCGTCCCGTTCCGGGTCGGTGCGGCAAGCTCCTGCCGGATCGTGTCATCCAGCCGGTCCCGGATCTGGTTTTCGCCCACGAGCGCCACATTCCCGATAATAAGGGTGGGCACCTCGGGCGAACCGATGCCAAGGGCATTATCCATGGCGATGAACCGGGCCTGGCTCGTTGCATTGTGATAGACCTCCAGTTCTTCGAGGCCGACCGGGGGGTAGCGGGCCGCAGTCTCCATGACAAACGGTTTTACTGCATCGCAGTGGCTGCACCCGTCGCCATAAAAGAAATACGCGGTAACAGGTGTGTCAGAAAAAGGAGTGGTGGAGGCCGGATTTATTGTGCCGGATTCACCTTTTTTTTTTCAAGGGCCTGCACCAGCGGTTCGAGCTGTGCCGGGATATCTATCTCCCCGACAAGCACGACTTTACCCACGATCACTTCGGGAACGCCGGGGAGCGAGGAGACCCCTGCTGCCGCGTTCATCGCACTGTAGATCTGCTCGTTGGTCTGGTTGTGCCAGACTTCGAGCCGCTCTATATCGACGTCGGGATATTTTATGGAGAGATTGTCGAGGAACGGCTCAACATTTCTGCAATGCGGGCATTCCGCACCGTAAAAGAAATACACGGTGCTGCCATCGCCGATATCAACGGCAGCGGCCGTTGTCGCGGGGGTCGCTGCGGCATTTCCTGAAGTTATTGAGATAAACGCCACCGTGGCAACGGCAATGACTGCAAACACGGCGATAGAAATCTTGATGATCTTGTCCATCCGGTGACACCTGTTTTTGGGATATAGGGAATCGTTTGTTACGTTGAGTGTTGGCAGGTCTTTCTAAAAAAAACCTACTGGAGGGAGAGCATCGTCCCTACGCCATCGTGGGTGAAGAGCTCGAGGATCAGGTTGTGCTCCACGTTGCCGTTGATGATGTGGGAGAATCTGACCCCGTTTTCCACGGCTTTGATGACCGAGGTCACTTTCGGGATCATGCCCTCGCCGATCGCGCCCGATGCAAGGAGGTCGCGGGCCTCTTTTATCGTGAGTTTCCTGAAGACATGCGTGCGTTTTGCGTCCATCACACCCTCCACATCGGTCATGTTGATGAGTTTGTAGGCCTTGAGCGCCACGGCTATATCGCCGGCTGCCGTATCCGCGTTGATGTTGAGGCACCCGCCGAACCGGTCGATGGCGATCGGGGAGATGACCGGGATGTAGTTCTGATCGAGAAGGGTAATGAGGAGAGCGGGGTCTATCCACTCGATCTCGCCCACATGGCCGAGGTCGACTTCCTGTTCCACTCCCTCGACCTTTACTTTCTGCCGGTCCATCTTCTTTGCGATAATCAGGTTGCCGTCGCTCCCCGAGATGCCGACGCCTTTTGCCCCGCACTTTGCGATGAGCGAGATGATGCCCTTGTTGATCTTTCCCACAAGCACCATCTGGGCGATCTCGAGCGTCTCCTGGTCGGTGACCCGCAGGCCGCCGACAAAGACCGACTCTTTCCCGAGCGCCTTCATCTTCTCGGTGATCTCCGGGCCGCCTCCGTGGACGAGCACGACGCGGATCCCCACGTAGTGGAGGAGGACCGCGTCCTTTATCGCATTTTCAAGGACGGCCGGGTCGACCATGGCATGGCCGCCCAGTTTGATCACGATTGTCTTCCCGTGGAACTGCTGGATGTACGGGAGGGCCTCCATGAGGACGTCTTCGCGCTTCATCATGTGGTGTACCGCCCGTTGATATCCACATACTTTTCGGTGAGGTCGCAGCCCCAGGCCGTGGCCTCTTCTTTTCCTGCCGCAAGGTCGAGGACAAAGGTGACGGTGCTGCCGTGCATCGCGGCCTTGGCCCTGGCGAGATCGGCGATGATCTCTCCCGATTTTACGAGCGGGTACTGGTTTTTGCCATCGCTGATCCAGAGCGAGACCGCGTTTATGTCAAACTTCACGCCGGCCCGGCCTGCTGCCGCCACGACCCGGCCCCAGTTGGGGTCCTCGCCGTACACGGCAGTCTTTACGAGCGGGGACTCGATAACGACCTTTGCAATCTTTGCCGCATCTGCCTCCTTTTTCGCGCCTTTGACCGTGACTTCGAGAAGCTTTGTCGCCCCTTCGCCATCGGCTGCGATCTGCCGGGCCAGGATCCGGCAGCACTCTTCAAGGGCCGTGCCGAATTCTTTTGTATTGACTTTTCCCGCTTCCCCGGTTGCCGTGCAGAGCGCGATGTCGTTCGTGCTCGTGTCGCCGTCGACTACGACCCGGTTGTAGGTCCGGCTTGCAGCGAGTTTGAGCGCGTCCTTTAACGGCGCTGCACCGATCTCCGCATCGGTGTAGATGAACGAGAGCATGGTGCCCATGTTGGGGGCGATCATGCCGCTCCCCTTCGCGATTGCACCGATAGTAAAGCCTTCGCGCCGGACAAGGGCGTGCTTGGGCTTCGTGTCGGTCGTCATAATAGCCCGTACCGTTGCGTCCTCGGCTGCGGGGGAGGTCTCCAGTTTCAGGGAGACATCGGCGCACTGGCGGCGAATGAGCGGGAGGTCGAGGTACCGCCCGATGACACCGGTGCTTGCAACGCCCACGCTCTTTGCGTCAAGGCCGAGCGCCGACCCGGCGTACTCGGTCATCTCCACGGCGTCATCGTACCCCCGCTTCCCGGTGTACGCGTTCGCACAACCACTGTTGGCGATAACTGCTTCGAGCTTCCCGCTCTTTATCAGCTTTCTCATCAGCTCGATGGGCGCGGCCCGGGCAAGGTTCTGGGTAAAGACCCCTGCCGCCGTCCCGCTCGCCCGGATCAGGGCGAGTCCGAATTTTCCTTCCTTGATCCCGTATGCGGAAACTCCCCTGACCGCACAGATGCTCTTGAACTGCATGGTATTCTCCGTTATGGCAGCATGCCGGCGGCGACAAGGCCGTCGGTCTCTTTGTAGCCGCACATGATGTTCATATTCTGGATTGCCTGGCCGCTTGCGCCCTTGACAAGGTTATCGATTGCCGAGACTGCTACCACCCGCAGGCCTTCGCTCTCGACTTTGATGTCGCAGAAGTTGCTCCCGCGGACAGCGGCAAGCATCGGCATCTGGTACCGGACAAAGAACTCGCCCTTGTAGAAATCCTTGTACAGCTTCTCGACTTCTTTTGTCTCCATGGGTTCGTCGAGGAGGATATGGGCGGTGGTGAGAATGCCCCGGTTGACCGGGACGAGGTGGGGGGTGAAGTAGACCTTAGCCTTTGAGCCCAGGAATGCGAGTTCCTGTTTCATCTCCGCAAGGTGGCGGTGGCTCGTCCACTTGTAGGGATTGACATTGTCACCGACATTGGGGTAATGGGTTGTTGCCGACGGGTTGTCCCCGGCCCCGCTCACACCGGACTTGGAATCGAAGATCACGGTGTTTGCGTATTTTGCCAGCGGCGCTGCAGCGAGTGTGGCGCCGGTGGGGAAGCAGCCGGGGTTTGCAATAAACTGCACGTTTTTGCATTCTTTGCGGTGCAGCTCGGGGATGCCGTACGGGGCCTTAAAGTAGTCCGTGTGGGGAACGCCATAGACTTTCTCGAATGTTTCTTTCGGGAGACGGTAGTCCGCACTTAAATCGACGACCTTAATTCCCCGTGAGAGCAGCTTGCCCGCGATCGACATCGCCGCCGTGTGCGGGACCGCAAGGAACGCAACATCCGCATCGATCTTTTCCGGATCCGGGTTCTCGAAGACAAGATCGGTAAACCCCTTGAGGTGGGGATGGACCTGGTCTAAAGGAGTCCCTGCCAGTTTGCGCGATGTGACGCAGGTCACCTTTGCGGCGGAATGATGGCACAGGAGGCGGACCAGTTCGCCGCCCGCGTACCCTGATGCCCCGACTATGGCAACTTTCATACAGGGATGTTTTTCTTTAGGGAAACTTAACCTTTTGCGGGGAAGAAGGGAAAATCCCCCGGTTTTTTGTAAAAAGGCTGCGAAATTCTGGTTTTTTTTCCGGATCCCGCAGGCACAAAAAAAAGTTACCGTTCGAGTTTGCGGGTATAGATATCAAAGAGCCTTTGCGCAAGAAGTTCGATCCGCTGCCGGTCTTCGAGACCTTCCAGGAGATCGGCCGGGATCGCGTCCTTTCCCCGGCTTGCCCCCAGGTATGCCCCGCACAAAAAGCCGATCGTATCGGTGTTTCCCCCCACGTGTGCGGCAACGGTCAGGAGATCGGCCGGGACCGGGTAACGCCGGATCAGGAAAAATGCCATCGGGAGCGTGTGGTAGAGCGAGACATCGTTCCCTATCTTGAGGACTGCGGTGTCGGTCTCTGTTCCGGCCTCTTCGAGTGCGAGGGCGTTGTGGATTTTTGCCCCGAGTACATCGTCCTCGTTTTTTGCCTGGGCAAGGGCCAGCTGCACCGGGTCCGGGCTCTCGTGGATCGCGTGGTACAGGAGGGTGATGAACGTTGAGACCGCCGCATGGGCGCCCGGATGGGTATGGGTCACCGAGCATGCCCGGACCGCCCGTTCGGTGCTTTCGTGGATATCGGGATAGGCAAGGGCAAAAGGAAGGGCCGGGGGAAGGCAGCCGGCGGTCGTGGACCTGATCCCGCAGGAATGGCCTTTTTCCCGTACCATGTGATCGCAGGCAGCAGAGACTGAACCGTCCGGGAACCGGAGCGCCTCGCGGGAATAGAGTTCCCGCAGTGCAATCCCATAGCGTTCGTCTGTGTATTTCCCGTCGACAAGGAGCATCGCCACCAGGATCATGGTCTGGGTATCGTCCGTGAACTGGCCCGGGGCAAGGGCATCGTTCGGGTGCCCCTTGTAGGCCCGGCGGTACCCGTACCGCATTTTGTTGAGTGCCGGCATCGTGCTCTCGTTTGGCATGCCGAGTGCATCGCCGACTGCCGCACCGAGCATGCAGCCCTTCATTCTGTCCAGCATTAAATAGAGTATTACCCGGAACCGCTAGATAATGATTCTTGTACCATTAATTCAATGGAACATATAACAGGGAAAAGTTTGGAATCCACCTCTGCCAAGATATTTATCTCAGGAACAATGCTTATTGGGATGTACGATCCCGCTGCATTCACGACAGGCATCCTTGCGATCTCTCTCTGTCTCAAATCAGGCATGCGCTGCC
>JAQWDG010000135.1:0-2613 GCA_028705545.1 Methanoregula sp.
CGTTTTGCCACTTCGGTCTGCCTGAGACCGAGGGTTTCGCGGCGAGAGCGCAGCTCTTCAGGGCTGGGGATATGCATATGCTATTACTCATAGGAATAGGGAGATATCAACCTTATGCAGTCCGGGATGGTGCGGCAACCGGTTATCGAGCCCGGAGAGAAAACTTGGGGAGGCGTAAAGGATCTTTGCGGTGCGGGTTACCGGTCCAGAAACACCGGCACGTCCCGGAACCCGACACCGTCGAAGAGCCCGCGGTCGGTGATCCGGAGGGCAGGGATGACTGTGAGCGCTAAAAACGACAGGTACATGAACGGCTCCGCGATGCCGCCCATCCCCGAGGTGATCCTGCGGAGCTCATCCAGATGCCTGACGACATCCCCGGCCGGAAGCGTCGACATGAGCCCGGCGCAGTCGAGCGGCAGGACAGAGATAGTGTCCCCGTCTGCGGCAGCCATTCCGCCGCCCGACCGGATCACGGCCCCGATCGCCGCAAGGATCTCGTCGTCGCCTGCCCCGGTTGCCACAATATTGTGCGCATCGTGGGAGACGCTTGCGGCGATTGCACCTTTTTTGAACCCGAACCCGTGGACGATCCCGGTCCCGGTTTTGTTGTTCCCGTACCGGTTGCAGACAACAACCTTGAGGAGGTCGCGGTGCGTATCGGGGAGGTCGGCGGCACGGATATCGTATTCGGGCGCTTCTGTCAGGATCTGGCCGGGGACAAGCCCTATCACCCGGGCTTTCCCGTTCCCGTCAATGCGGATCCGGTCCCGGGCGGGGACCCGGCACCTGACCGTGTCCGCCAGGGGAGCCGGCGCGGTACTCACGGGGCCGTTGTTTCCCGGAGTGCCTGAAAAGACCGTCTCTTTTACCGTAAACGGGCGGAGAGCGCTCACAATACAGAGATCGGCCCGCCGGCCCGGCGCAAGTGCTCCCCGGTCGGTAAGGCCGAAACGTTCTGCCGCAGAGAGCGTGGCCATCCGGATCGCAGTCTCCGGTTCGAGCCCGCACTCTGCCGCCAGCCGTATGCACCGGTCGATGTGCCCTTCCCGCATAAGGAGATCGGCGTGGCAGTCGTCGGTTGCAAACGAGCACCGGGACACGGTATACGGGGTCACCAGGGGCACGAGGGCCGGGATATTGTGCTCGGTCGAGCCGTCGCGGATGAAGATATACATTCCGCGCCGTAGTTTTTCCCGGGCTTCCTCAAGCGCCGTGCACTCGTGGTCGCTCTGGAGCCCGGCAAGGACATATGCATTGAGGTCGTTTCCGGAGAGGAGCGGTGCATGGCCGTCGCGGATCCCAAAAAGCCCGATCTTGTCCGTGACTTCCGTGTCTCCCGCCAGCACCCCGGGAACGTTCATCATCTCGCCAAGGCCGAGAACGCCGTCCCTTCGGGCAAAGAAAGCGAGCGCCTTTGCATCGAGGGTCGCCCCGCCGACATCGGCCGGCGTCGCGGGCACGCAGGATGGGAGCATGTACCGGATATCGATTGGCAGGCCGGCCCGCGAGGCAAGCATGTACTCGATCCCTGCCGTTCCGGCAACGTTTGCGATCTCATGGGGATCGGCGATTACGGTTGTCGTCCCGTGAGCCGAGACGAGCCGGGCATATTCCTGCGGCACGAGAAGCGAACTCTCGATATGGACATGGGCGTCGATAAGGCCGGGGACGAGGTATGCTCCCGAAAGGTTGCGTTCGCGGACGCCCCGGTACCCGGAGCCGATGCCAACGATGATGCCGTCCTTTACCGCGAGATCGTTGTGCTCCCAGGTACAGGAAAATGCATCGAAGATCTCCGCATTCCGGTAAACGATGTCGGCGGGGACAAGGCCGCGTGCAGCCGGGATAAGGTGGGATAACTGTCCTGCCAAGAAGATCACACCGTAATATCCCGGATAACGGCGGTCTCGCGTTCGCCGTCCCGCACCAGGTACACATAGAGCTTGTATCTTCCCGGTGACAGGGAGAGCGGAAGATCTATGGTATTCTCTTTTCCGGTGAGCTGCGTTGTCGTGCCCGTGGAGAGGAGTTCGTGCTGCCCGAAGTTCTCAAGGGTAAAGATCCGGACCTGCACGCCGATAGTCTGCGGGGACCCGGTACCGGTGACTGCCACGGTCAGGTTCCCGTTGCCGTACGAAACATCGCCCACCGAGAGCGTCGAACAGCCGGCTGCTGCAAGCAGGAGAACAAGGCAGGCCAGCGGGACAAGGCATGCAGGTCCGTTCATACAGTTCTGTCGGATTGCTGCCATAAAAAACCTGTCAAGCGTGCCGGTGCGATCCTGTCGCGGCCCCCGGGCCTGCAAAGCATGACGATTTTTAAAATAGTGCAAAACCAGTCTCAGGATAATAAAAAGAAAAGAGAGGATTACTCTCAAGGGGGCGACCCTGCTCGATCTTTGCGACCGATCGGTCCGATCATTTCATTTGTGGTGAGGGGGGGGTGGGGGGCAGGGGGGTGCCCGGTTTTTTTTAAACGGCCGTGGCGATCGATTGATTTTCTGGCGCAACGATTTTTCCGAAAGGGGGATTTCCCAACAGATCCAAAGGCAAACCGGCCCGATATCGGATAAAAAAAGCAAACATATTAAAGGAATCTTCCACAAAGTTC
>JAQWDG010000135.1:2713-5232 GCA_028705545.1 Methanoregula sp.
GGCGATCGATTGATTTTCTGGCGCAACGATTTTTCCGAAAGGGGGATTTCCCAACAGATCCAAAGGCAAACCGGCCCGATATCGGATAAAAAAAGCAAACATATTAAAGGAATCTTCCACAAAGTTCAGTTCGGTGATAGTATAACAACCATCACGTTCTCCCACCATAAAGGCGGAACCGGCAAAACCACGTCGTGCCTGAATATTGCCGGGTTCTGTGCATTAGCGGGAAAGAAAGTGCTGGTGGTTGACTGCGATCCGCAGGCCAACGCTACTGCCGGTTTAGGCATCAACCCGGAATCGGTGCAGAAGAACATGTACGATGTCTTCATGAGCCGGGTCGATGGTTTTCCCCAGGTAACGATGACCGGGATTATCCGGCAGACTGCCTCCGGCGTAGACTGCGCCCCTTCAAACCTCGATCTTGTCGGAGCGGAGCCCTACCTGTACGGGATCGCC
This sequence comes from Methanoregula sp., assembly GCA_028705545.1. Taxonomy (GTDB): domain Archaea; phylum Halobacteriota; class Methanomicrobia; order Methanomicrobiales; family Methanospirillaceae; genus Methanoregula. The sequence goes on from JAQWDG010000135.1 coordinate 3,173, forward strand.
TCGCGGGCCGAGGTACTGCGGGACGCACTTCTCCCGGTAAAGGACAAATACGACCTGATCCTGATCGATACGCCCCCGAGCATGGGGCAGTTCGTCATAAACGGGCTCTTCGCCGCGGACCGCATCATCGTTACGCTCGATTCCGGGTCGTTTGCCCTCAACGGTATCGGCCCGCTCTTTACCATCTTTTCCGACATGAAACAGGACCTCGGGAAAGATGTCAGGGCGGACATGGCCATCCTCTCCCGCTGGGGCGAAGCAGACGATAAAACCGGCCCGCTCCCTGCGGCCGGAACGCAGGAGAAGGGCGACTTTATCAGCCGGCTCCTCGCAGTATTTTCCCCCCGGCCGGCACCGACAGAAGAAGAGATCGCAAAGGGAAAGGAGCACGAACAGGAACGGGAACGTCTCGCAGAAATGCTTGGCGCTACGGAAAAGAAGTTCCCGCTCGTATATGCCGTCCCCTATTCCCCGGAGATCTACGAGGCGCAGCAGAAGGGAATGCCCATTTCGCATGTCTCTCCTGACTGCACCGCCGGAAAAGAATACAAAAAAATTGCCGATGAAGTGATGAAATGGACTGCATAGGACTCGTGGAGAGATACGCACACGGATACGCCGGAACCATTCCGGATGAGGTAGACTATGGCTGCAACAATTGACGTCGTCGAGTTCGAACTCGGCGGGGAACGGTACGCACTGGATATCAACCTGGCACGCGAGATTGTCGAGATGATGCCGATCACCCCTATCCCCCGGGCACCTTCGTTCATTTCCGGGGTCATCAACCTGAGAGGAGAGATCACCAATATCATGAACCTCAATACGCTTCTCAGGCTCGACGGAGGGGAGATCCGGCAGAACCAGAAGATCATCGTCCTTGTCCCCGATGCGGCAAAAGGGAGCAATGTCGGGATCATTGTCGACGATGTTTCAAGCGTCCGCCAGGTCCCCGAAACCGAAATCGAGCATATCGGGGCCGGGATCGCATCGGATTTTTCACAGTTTGTCAAGGGAATTATTAAGATCCCGGTAGAAGACGGGCAGACCTCAAAAAAGGACCTGGTCATCTGGCTCGACCTGGAAAAAGTGCTTTCCCGGCTGGGCAATACGGGCCACGAGAACGGGGAGGCATCGGGCATCATGCCCGAAACCGGCTGATACGGCCCGGTGGCATGGTGTGATTGTGGAGGATGATGCAATGACAGAACAACGACCAGGAAGAAAAGCACTGTTTTCGGGGGCGCCTGCTGCGACAACGGCACGTACCAATACGCCCGACGAGATTGCACAGCACGTGCGGCAATTGAACGAAGACCTGGCACTGGCACTGAAAGGGGCTGCGGCAAAAAAGGCCACGCGGCCCCTCGATGCTTCGAACTTCGGGAGCGAATATGCAACCCTTGTGGATGCCGTGAATTCCGCTCTTGTACAGCTGCAGGAGACCGGGGCCCCTGCACCGGCAGATGCCGGGGAATACACCAAAAAGATCGATATCCTCGAACGGCGGCTGGAGTTCATGGAGAAGAACAACCCGGTGCCGATGCTGTTTGTCACGCCGGAACTGGATATCACCGAGGCAAATGCCGCGTATATCGCAATGACCGGGATCGCGGAAAAAGACATCCTCTCGACCAATATCCACGATTTTACCATCACGGACCGTTCCGGCGAAGGTGCGAGAACTGCACTGGAAACAAAGCGTCGTGCAGTTGGGGAGCTGACAATAACGTTCCCCTCGGGCGTCCATACGCTCGAACAATACTGCATCCCGGTACTTGACGGGGAGAGCAATATCACCTCGCTTGTCATCCTCTACGACGACCTGACCGGGAAAAAGCAGAAAAACGCCGAGATAGAGCGGCTCAAAGCCCGTTCAGAGACGATCGTCCAGCAGAACCCGATGCCGCTCGTGCTCGTGGATACCACATTCAGGATCCGCGTGGTAAACGATGCCTATGTCACCCTCACCGGTATTGCCCGGGACAAGCTTGTCAAAATGAACCTGCGTGATTTCAAGGTACTCCAGCAGACCGGCGCCGGGTTAAAGCAGGTGCTCG
>JAQWDG010000136.1 GCA_028705545.1 Methanoregula sp.
CAGGGAACGGCGGCGGAGATCCTGATCCAGCCGGTGCGGGACGTTATCTGCCCGAGAAAAGTCCCCGGTGCCGAATGGGCCCGGATCATCCGCGAAGCACACAAGATGGGCATCCGGACCTCGGCAACGATCATGTACGGCTCGTACGAATCGGCAAAGGACCAGGTAGACCACATGGAGATCGTCCGGCAGATCCAGGACGAAACGCACGGCTTCTCCGAGTTCATCCCGATGTCCTACATCCACCCCAATACCCCGCTTTTTGTGAGCGGTATCGGAAAGCCCGGTGCAACAGGGAGGGAAGACCTGCTGATGATCGCGGTCTCGCGGCTGTACCTCGACAACTTCGACCATGTGCAGGTCTCGTGGGGCAAGCTCGGCCTCAAGATGACGCAGCTCGCGCTCCTCTGCGGTGGCGACGACCTTGCGGGCACGATGTTTACCGATGAGGTCTCGGTCGATGCGGGAGCAGGCGACGCAAGCTACCTTCCCCCGGAGACGATGGAGCGGCTGACAAAAGATCTTGGCCGGACGCTCCGGCAGCGGACAACGCTGTACGAGCTGGTGTGAGGCGTAAGGTACTACCGCAATTTGCCAATGGGGAGTACGGGGAAAAGAGAAAGTGTACGGGGTGCCAGTACCGGCAATATTGTCCAGATATCTCTGTAATCCTTATTTGAGCGGTGTATATGAGAATAAAATGGGTTTTCTCCCAAATAATTCCCAAACTCCCTCATGTTTGGGGTATTAATGGGAACATTTCCAAACACACACACCAAATTCTTTTCTATAATTAAAAGGATTGTTCGTTTGTTAACGGCAGGGAAATAGGGGGATATTATTCCCGTTGATAGTAGTATTTTGCAGATCTTCTGTTGCCGGTATATGCGATTTGGGGGTGTTGTTCCCTGAGTTCTCTCATAAGCCGTTTGACCTGATCTCTGTTGAGACGGGTGATTTTTCGGATATCCGCATTGGTAAGATAGTTTTCCGAATCTTTTTGCTGCCTGAGCATGCTGAGTACATGCATTTTTGCGGCTTCCCATTCCGTTCTCTTGTCTCCCAGAGGGTGGCCATTGAGTTCAAGTTCGCGATAAATCGCCGGGTGAAGTGTCCAATACAAACTCCTGCCAGAGCCCCCATGCTCTAAGTAACTTCTCTCATGCTCCATTTCATGGAGAAGGTCACGAGCTTCCGTATCAGTACGCTGGATAAGCGTAGCCGCACCTTGGATATCAATTTCCCGGTGTGAGAGAAGATAATCGAGAATAAGAAGATGGTCAACATCAAATCCTTTGCCAGATTGCGCCTCTTTTTCGACAAATGCACGGAACGGGGCTGAGAGTTCACCACCTTTGAGAATGACCTTTACAGATTCGCCCTGCTGTTCGATAACCGGGGGCGCCTTTCCCTCTATAAGCATGAATTTATACATGCGGGAGATCCCGAGATTGCTCCTGTTCACAAGGCGCATTTTAGTGAGTGCCTCTACGAGTCTGGGATTCCGTGCAACAGGGGGGTGGTGAAGGATATTCATGGATGTAATCCCCCCAATGAATCCCCCGGGGTTACTAATCTCAAGACGTCCCGGGTATTGTTTGACCATGATCGGACTATTAATCCTGTAATTGGCATGGCTAAGGGCATTCATGAGTGCCTCTCGAAGAACGATTTCCGGATACCGGTGATATTCAAAATGAAACACACCGTATTTTAGTGTAGTTACAGGATTTTCTGCCATAATCCTGTCGGTAATTTTTGAAAGAGCGATTATGAGTGCATCGAAACCCTCTGCCCTGTCGGTGTATTCTGTATCGTCCCTCATTCTGAGATGCATCCAATGGTACTGTGGGAGATATTGTCGGATTGATGACTCTTTCCCGACAAGAAGCAAACCGGCAATAGTTAACTGGCCATTGGAGATCAAACCCAAAGAAGTAAGTAAGTCATGATCCTGCAATGCGAGGAGATCCGGTGGGGCCTGTTCTTTAGCTGCATTTTTCTTGAGAGCTTCTACTGCACTGGGGGAAACATGTTGATCCGCAGTGCCTGGTACCAGATCGGCTGTTCGATCACCCTCTCCGGTTTCGATCATGATCCCTCTGCGCAATGTCCCTGTAAGCGGTTTACAATCCTTGCCCACCCGAATTTTTGCACGTCCTCCGGTATCTGTATATGGTCGCATCCCAGAATAGATCTGCATAATTAAAAGGCGATGCGTCCCTTCGGGAACCTGCAACTCCTCAAAAACAGGAGTTATTTTGGGGTCTGTCGCGTCGTACACCCGCTTCATCAGGAGGTTCTGATCGATTTCCGGAGGTACACCGAGAATTGCCTGAACTCTCCCCTTGATTTTGTCCTTTACACCGAATACAACTGTTCCTCCACCCCCATTTGCCATACAGACTGACATATCTATAACAGTTGCAATTGCATCCTCTCTGCTTCTCGAGTTCCACTCCTTAAAATCGAGATCCTGGTCTTCAAGATCATCGGCTGTTTTCGTGTCGAGTTCGTTAAGCAGTGATGCAATTTCCGCTTTAGTATGCATGATAACGCCGGTTGAGAGGGGTGCCTTATGGATGCAATAGAATGGTTTGTACAGGGTATCGACATTTGGGGTCTTAAAGGATTCATTTTGAATAGCTTTTTTCAGGACTGATTGAATAATCCCTATTCAAATTGTGGTTGATTCCTGCAATACACCAATACAAGCATTCTCCGATTATTGATTATTGGCCCACTTTATGATCCATGCAAGAGATTGGTGCGGAGGGGGAGAATGATATAAGAAAACAGGATATCCCAAAAAAACAAAAAAGTGTTATTACTATATTCGCTTAAGTACTCACTCATCAGAGCAGTTCCAGCGCCTGGCGCCCGGTCATACCGTTTTTGATCCCCCGGCTCATGGCGCTCCGGTTGGTCTCCTTTACAATGCCGGTCAGGATATCGTCGGTGTTGACGATCGACGGCCCGTGGACCGGGCGGACCTTCGCCGCCGGGTAACTGAACGAATCGAGCGCTGCGACATCGAATGCGCCGCACCCGACAAGGCCGGTATCCGTGATGACTGCGACCAGGTTTGCCGGCCCGAGCGGGATGACATACCCGTCGGCGACCTTCTTTGAGAGATGAACCGAGACCCTTTGCATAAGACCCTCTTATGATGCAGATTGGCGCCACGGTGTAATAATTATGACGGGATTTGTCCTCATCCGACAGGTTTTATTGTCCCGCATGACACAGTGTGACACACAGTACAGGGATGTGCCAGGATGGAAACGCTTGCTGCACTGCTCTCCGACGCCGTGGCCGGGCACCGGATCAGCGAAGAAGACGCCCGGATGCTTTTTTCCGTACGGGGCCGCGATCTCTGGAAGATCGTGGCAGCGGCCGATGAGAAACGGGAGATTATCGCGGGGGATGCGGTCACCTATGTCCGTAACCAGAACATCAACGTGACCAATCTCTGCGTCAACTCGTGCGGGTTCTGCGGGTTCTGCAGGAAGCCCGGCGATGAAGGTATTTACTTCCACGACGAGGCGACAATACGGGAGAAGGCCGTGCTCGCAAGGTCACGGAACGTTACCGAGATCTGCACGGTGAGCGGCCTCCACCCGGCCTTTACCGCACAGAGCTACATAGATGTGTACCGCTGGATCGGCGAGTCCGCCCCGGGCGTCCACCTCCATGCCAGTAACCCGATGGAGGTTGCATACGCCGCGCGGAGAAGCGGGATCTCCACACAAGAGGTGCTCTCCGCGATGAAGGCAGCCGGCCTTGCCTCGATGTGCGGGACGGCTGCGGAGATCCTTGTCGACCCCGTACGGGAGAAGATCTGCCCGCAGAAGATCCCGACCGCGGAATGGATCCGGATCATCAAAGAGGCCCATGCCCTCGGCATCCCGACCACGGCAACGATCATGTACGGCCACTGCGAGAGCAATGCGGACCGGGCCCGGCACTTATCGATCCTCCGCGAGATCCAGGATGAGACGCACGGTTTTACCGAGTTTGTCCCGCTCTCGTTTGTCCACATGAACACGCCGATCTATAAGGCCGGGCTTGCCCGGGCCGGGGCAACGGGGAGGGAAGACGGCCTGATGGTGGCGGTGGCCCGGCTCTTCCTCGATAATTTCAAGAACATCCAGGTCTCGTGGGTCAAGGAGGGGATCAAGATGGCGCAGCTCGGCCTTCTCGCCGGGGCAAACGATCTCGGGGGCACGATGTATGAAGAGAGCATCTCAAAAGGCGCCGGGGCAGTAAATACGGATTACCTTGACCCGGCCGAGATGCAGCGGGTGGCAGACGATATCGGCCGGCCGCTCCGGCGCAGGACAACGCTCTATATGCTGGTATGAAGGGAACCGGATATGCAGAGGAAGGAAAAAGAGATCGCCGACCGGGCGGCAATGGAAGAGATCTTACAAGAAACCCCGGTCTGCCGGATTGCCTTTGCCGACAACAACGAACCCTACCTCATCCCCGTCTGCTTCGGGTACGAAAAGGGTGCCATTTATTTCCACTCGGCCCTGTCCGGGAAGAAGATCGATATGATCCAAAAGAACCCCCGGTGCTGTGTCGAGGCCGATATGTTCGAAGGACCGGTCAGAGACGAGAACCCCTGCCGGTGGACCATGCGGTACCGGAGCGTCATCTGCACCGGCCAGGCCCGGATCCTGAAAAGCCGCGAAGAAAAATGTGCGGCAATGAACTGCATCCTGCAGCATTACGGCGGTCCGAGCTCTTCGTTCTCTCTAAAATCCCTCGAACAGGTCTGCCTGGTGCAGATCGCTGTTGAGGAAATGACCGGAAAGCAGAGCGGGTACTGACCTCAGTCGTGGTGGGGCCGCAGCAGCCGGACGATCTTGTCCCCGACGAGTTTTGCGTGCGCCATGGAATTGTCGTCGTCCATGACCTCGCCCTCTTCAAAGCCCTTCCCGGTCACTGCACCGAGCGAGGAAAATTCGTGCGAATTGAGGAACCCCTCGATGGTCTTTACCGCCCGGTCCGCGCCGGAAGATGCATTCACGGCAACCGCGATCCCCCGGCGGCCGGCAAGCCTGCGGTCGTGGTAGAGCGAGTAGGTCCGGTCAATGAAGTTCTTGAGCTGGCCGCAGACATCGTAGTAGTACACGGGCGAGCCGATCACGAGCACCTCGCAATCGATCATCTTCTGCGCTATCGCACCCCAGTCGTCGCCCTCGATCACGCACCACTTCTTCTC
>JAQWDG010000137.1 GCA_028705545.1 Methanoregula sp.
AGCATCAGCTCCAGCGGGTTGAACGGGTACTCTGCGGTCCCGGCGGGAGTGGACTTCCCCTTGTAACCGAGCGGGGATGTCGGGGTGTACTGGCCGGTGGTGAGGCCATAGACCCGGTTGTTGTGGACGATCACAGTGATATCGATGTTTCTCTTGGCTGCAAAGATCAGATGATCGAGCCCCTCGGCGTATGCGTCCCCGTCACCGGCGCAGCAGATCACGGTGAGATCGGGGTTTGCGAGTTTGAGGCCCGTCGCCACCGGGATCGTCCTCCCGTGGAGGGTATAGACGGTGTTGATGTTGAGGTAGTCCGCGATCTTCGCGTGGCAGCCGATACCAGAGACGAGTACTACGTTATCCAGGGATTTGCCCTCCTTTTCCCTGTCGGCAAGGATCTCCTTGAGCGTGTGCTGGATGGAGAAGTTCCCGCAGCCCGGGCACCAGGTGTTCTGCGTTGGAGTTATCAGGTTCCGGGTCATGATGCGAGCACCTCCTGCACCCGCTTTTTTAGTTCTTCGGGGGTGAACGGCCGGCCGTCGTATTTGAGGACGGTATCGTCCACGATCCTGCCGTGTTCCTTCACGAGCGAGACCAGCTGCCCGGTCGCATTCTCCTCGACTGCGATCAGCCGCTCCACACCGGTGCATGCTTCGGAGAACTGCCGTTCCGGGAACGGGGAAAGCACAAACGGCCGGATCACCCGGAGCCCGAGTTCTGCCGCCACTTCGTTGCAGGCATTTCCTGTCGATCCCCAGCAGAGGAGGGCCGACGGTGCGCCTGCCTTCCCGCCCGTGCCGATGCAGGGAAGCCGGTCCAGCTCGTCGGCAAGGGCTTTTTCTTTCCTCCTGCGCTTGTCAGTCATCGTTACCACAAGGGATGCATCCTCGGTTGTGATCCCGTCCTCATCGTGGGAATAGCTGTTGGTCTTGACGACAGCGCCTGCCATACCGGGAAACGCAAGCGGCGAGATCCCTGTCGGGGTGTCGAGATACCTCCGGTAGGGATCCGGTGTGTCTCCCTTTGTCCCGTCATCCGGAACCGGCAGCAGCGCAAGATCCTCATACCGGACGCTGTAGGTGCTCTCGGAGAGAGACTTGTCGGAGAGAACGATGGCCGGGACCTGGTACTTCCAGGCAAGCCGGAGCGCAGCATCCGACCAGACATAGGCCTCCCCTGCATCGGCAGGAGCAACGATGAGCCGGGGGAACTCCCCCTGCCCGGCGTGGAGCACGAACCGGAGGTCTGCCTGCCCGGTATACGTCGGGAGACCGGTTGAAGGGCCGGTCCTCTGGGAGACCACGATAGCGATCGGGATCTCTGCCATACCGGCAAACGAGAGCCCCTCGGTCATCAGGCAGAACCCCCCTCCAGAAGTCCCGACCGCGGTCTTTTTACCGCCCACTGCGCTCCCGAGGCCGGCGAGGATCACCGCGATCTCGCTCTCCGGGTGGAAGACAGTGATCCCGAGTATGTCTGCATTGGCTGCAAGGTAGTGGAGAAGTGTTGATGAGGGGGTCATCGGGTAGGCAATATAGGAATCGAGACCGCCTGCGGCAAAACCGAGGCCGATCGCTTCGTTCCCGGTAACAAGAGAACGGGAAACAGGATCGAGCACCGGTACCGGCCGTACCGTTGAGACAGCACCGTAAGCCCGCTGCGCGACACGGAGGTTCTCATCCGTCGCCTTTGGCAGGTGTGCCTTAAAAACAGCCTCCACGGTTTCCCAGGGGATCCCCGCCGCTTTTGCAAAGGCGCCAATCATCGCAGAGTTTCCCGTGACCGGCGGGGCAGATTCTGCCTTTATTATTTCACCGACAGGCACGGTCTGTCCGCTGCCGGGTTTTTTTACCATATCGGCGTTTGCCACGATGATGCAGTCAGGACACCGCGATGCGTGGCGGTCAAGCGTCTCCTGGTTGAGCGCCACGAGATAATCGAACCGGTTGCTGTATGCCCCGACCGGGTGGTCTGCCGCCCGGACCATGGTGATGTTATGACCTCCCCGGATAAGGGAGGGGTAGTCCGTTGATACGAATACGTAATACCCGAGCCGGGAGAAGAGCCACGCCACGACTGCCCCGGCACTATTGATCCCGTCGCCAGCCCTGCCCCCGATGAGTACAGATATGTCCTTCATGAATACGTCTCCCAATACCAGACTGGTGATCAGGATACGGTATATACATTGGGATAGTGACGGGCCAAAAAAAGGTTATTTATGGATCAGTTCTTCGAGAATGGCCTTCATCTCGTTGATCCGGTAGGGCTTGGTGAGCCGGCCGGCAAAGCCGTATTTGCCATATTCCTGCACCACCGGATCGTTTGCATATCCGCTCGAAACGACCGCTTTCACGCCGGGATCGTATTCGAGCAGTTTTTCGATTGTCTCACGCCCGTCCATCCCTTCGGGCATCGTGAGATCGATGATGACAAGGTCAAACGGTTTGCCGGCCTCTTTTTCCTGCCGGTAGAGGGTGATCGCAGCTCCGCCCTCTTTTGCAAAGACCGCTTCATAGCCAAGGAACTTGAGGACTTCTTTTGAGACATCGATGATGATCTCCTCGTCGTCTACCAGAAGCACTTTTCCTTTCGGTTCCATAATGAAATAGTCCCTGTTGATGTATACAACATCACCACAACAACTATTATATTTTCTCCTGTTACGGTGCCGATAAAAAAAAGAGCCTGTTTACCCGCCGGCCTTGGGATGACTATCGTCCGGCTTTCTTCAGGGCACGGAGCCGGGCAGCCTCCTGTGCATCCTCCACCCTCAGGAGGAATGTCCCGTGGCAGGGTTTTGTGTACGGGAAGATCACAAAATCCCCGTCGAGGCCGACTGAGATAGGCGGCACGCCGATGGTGTGGACATCGAAGATCTTGAAACCCGGTTCGACATCGATCGATTCGGGGAAATGGCTTTTAATATACTCCCGGCACTCCTTAAAGGAAGCGTCCCGCAGGACGATCTCGTAGTTGAGCGCCTCTACGCAGCCCATGACGGTGCCACCTCGTCGATTATCTTCTTTAAGGGCATGGGATTATGCACGGCCTTTGCGGCTATCTTTGTGCAGGGGAAGGTGATCCGGGCTGCCATCTCCTCCCAGTGCTCGCCGTAGATCACCGGGTAGATCCTTGCCTTCGAGATTGCCGCCATGGTCGCGGCGTAACTGACCCCGGCGTCGTTATGGATGAAAACAAAACAGAGGTCAAAGTCGCGTTTCTTTTCGGAGATCTGGGCAACCGCCCGGTCGAGGTCCATGACCTCTTTTAAGTAATGCCGCTTTGGGTCGGCAACCACGAGCAGGGTGATTGCTGCCCTGTTCCCGGCGATCACCGGGGCGATGCCTGCCCCGGCAAGCCTGTCAGTCAGGTAGAGCGCAACGCTCGTCTGCACCGGAACCTGCGGGCAGCCGAGGACAAGGACCGCAGTCTTCTTTGCCTGCAAAACATCAGTCGTGGTATCGTTCCCTGCCATACGAAAAAGCCTTGTACAGCATACGCCGGGGGATGGAAAAACCTTCGCTCTGCGGCCAATTTTTTCGGTTTTTCGTTACTGCCCGTCAGTCTCCGCGTACACCCAGTCGAGATACGGTGCATGGCCGGCAATGACCGGTAACGCGATGATCTCCGGGACCTCATACGGGTGCTCTGCCTTTACTGCGGCAATTACCGCCTGCACGAGACTCTTCCTTGTTTTGATGACAAGCAGGTCTTCACGGTCGTCGCAGGACTCCCCCTTCCAGCGGTAAAGCGACCGCACCGGTGTAATATTGGCACAGGCGATGAGGCGCTTTTCCAGAAGACTTTTGGCAAGTGCTTCCGACAGCGATGGGGGAACGGTCACGTACAGGACACAGATCTCCTGATGCATCTCTTCTCCGGATCCGGACTCCATGGGAGAGGTGTTGGCCGTTTTTGGCAGATAAGGCTATACGGCCGGATCCCGGAAATCAGGGGCTCATACCGTGCGATAGTTACTTTCTAGTAGCGCCTGCTCCAATGATAGATACACGTATGTACTCAGCACGCATGAGCAATCTCCCGCCGTATCTTTTTGCACGGATTGACGAGATGAAAGCAGAGCAGCAGAAAAAAGGCGTGGACATCATCGACCTGGGTGTCGGCGACCCGGATCTCCCCACCCCTTCCCACATCGTGGACGCTCTCTGCACTGCCGCACGCGACCCCAATAACCACCACTATCCCTCGTATGTCGGGATGCCGGCCTACCGCGAGGCTGTTGCCGGCTGGTACCATAAGCGGTTCGGCGTTACGCTCGATGCATCAAAAGAAACCCTTGCCCTGATGGGTTCGAAAGACGGGATCACCCATATCGGCGAGGCATTCGTGAATCCCGGAGACTACGTGCTCGCCCCGAGCCCCGGCTACCCGGGATACTCGACCGGCACCCTCTTCTCCGAGGGAAAAGTCCACGAGATGCCGCTGTTGCGGGAGAACAACTTCCTCCCGGTCCTTGACGACATCCCGGACAAGGTCGTCCGCTCTGCAAAACTCATGTTCATCAACTACCCGAACAACCCGACAGCAGCCATCGCCCCGCTCTCGTTTTACAAGGAGGTCGTGGACTTTGCCGCAAACCATAATATCGTCGTTGTCTCGGACAATCCCTACTCCGAGGTAGCCTTCGATGGCTATAAGGCCCCCTCATTTCTGGAGGCAAAAGGGGCCATGGAGGTCGGGATCGAGATGCATTCGCTCTCGAAGACCTACAACATGACCGGCTGGCGGATCGGGATGGCCGTCGGGAATGCGGAGATCCTCTCGGGTCTTGGCCGGGTCAAGACAAACGTCGACTCCGGGGTCTTCAATGCCGTCCAGCACGCGGCAATCGCCGCCCTCTCGGGCCCGCAGGACTGTGTTAAGGAGGCCTGCGCCATCTACCAGGAGCGCCGCGACGTGCTGGTCTCGGGCCTCCGTGAGCTCGGCTTTGACGTGCCGTCCCCGAAGGCGACCTTCTATGTCTGGATGCCGGTAAAGGACTGCATGTCCTTTGCGGCAAAACTCTTAAACGAGGCTGGTATCGTTGTAACCCCCGGCGTTGGCTTTGGCTCCGCGGGCGAGGGCTATGTCCGGTTTGCGATCACCCGGCCGGTGGAACGGATACGCGAAGCTATTGAACGGATGCGGAGGCTTTCGCTGTGAAACTTCCCCCGCACCTCACCGTCAAAGGAGGACACCTCCA
>JAQWDG010000138.1 GCA_028705545.1 Methanoregula sp.
GGAAGACCGATGCTGAACTCTATCCAGTACCGATGGCGGACCGGATAAAAAAAGAGGATGCAGAGGCGCTTGCCACCCGGGTGGAACTCAAGTACTCGAAGGTAACGACAAAATCAAAAGGCGACCGCGTTATCCATATGATCATCGTCCCGATCCAGGATTCCACAAAATCCGTGCGTTACCTCCTCGGGATTGCCGAGGATGTAACCGAGGAGGCAATAAAACTCAAACGAGATCTCCTTTTTAGTATCACGCGGAGCGATATCCTCGACCAGCTCGCCGTGATCATGACCCACCTCGAACGGGCCCAGCTCAAGGCAACACCTCATGAGATGGAGATGTTTTTCACAAAAACTCTCGGATCCGTGGAGGCTATCAAGAACCAGATTGCATACGAGCGGGGACTCCAGGACCCCCGGGCCATGATATCGCCGGTCTGGCAGAGGGTCAGCGAGGTATTTGACAAGGCCGTCCGGATGCTGCCCGGGCAGACCTCTGTCGATATTTCATGCGACACCGGAGATGCGGAGATCCTTGCCGATCCCCTCCTCCCGCGTATCTTCTTAAGTATCCTTTCTCTCTCGTTCCGGCTGGATGGCAGATCCTTTTCGAAGATACACATCAGTACCCATATTCAGGGAAATGCGCTTGCCCTTGTGTATGAAGACAACGGCACCGGTATCCCATCAGAGGAAAAGGAGAAGATCTTCGAGTTCGGGTACAGCCGGGAAAATGCGGCAAGCCTCTTTCTGGCCCGTGAGCTCCTCGGGTTTACCGGCATTACGATCGCCGAGACCGGGGAGCCGGGTAAGGGTCTGCGGTTTGTAATCCTCGTGCCAAAGGGAAGGTTCCGGGGATTGGACGAAGAGAAAAACCAACCTTAAAAAATCACCGGATTTTTGTTCCCGGCTCGACCGGGTTTAACGGCATGAGGAGCGATGCCTTGTCCCCTGCGGCAAGGATCATGCCGTTGCTCTCGAAACCGAAGATCTTTGCCGGCGCCAGGTTGGTGAGCACGACAACATCTTTTCCCACCAGTTCTTCCGGTTTGTAAAACTGTGCAATCCCGCTCACGACCTGCCGGGTCTCCCCTCCGACATCCACCTGGAGTTTTAAGAGCTTGCTCGACTTCGGGATGGCTTCTGCTGCAAGCACTTTCCCGGTCTTCATCTCAACTTTACTGAAATCGTCGATCGATATCATCGGTGTCTTCTCCGTTTTTTTGTCGGCATCGTGGACGCGCGTCTGGAGCACGGCATCCAGCTCCGCGATCTGTTTTTCTTCGAGCCGTGCAAACAGCGGGGCCGGGGTCGGGACCTGCCTTTCGGGCACGATCACTACACCCTCATCGACCCGGTGGGCGGCAACCTTGTCGGTATACCCCAGCTGCGCCCAGCTCTCCTGCGCCTTTACCGGCATTACCGGCTCGATAAGAAGCGAGAGGGCCTTTGCGATCTGGATACTGTTTTTTATAACCTGAGCCGCCGCGGCCCGGTCGGTCTTGATCAGTTTCCACGGGGCGTTTGTCTGGATGTAGGTATTTCCGAACGCTGCAAGCGCCATCACCGTGTCGACTGCACCCTTGAACTCGTAGGCCTGCATCTGGTCGTCTACGCTCTTCTGGCACTTTTCGATCTCGGCAAGGATGGCGGGGTCGACGGTTCCCGCGGGCACACCGCCGAACTCCTTGTGCGCGAAAAAGAGCGTGCGGTACAGGAAATTCCCGAAGATGTTGACGACTTCGTTGTTGATCCGTTCGCCAAAGACCTTCCACGAGAAGTTGAGCTCCTTTGTGTGGCTCGTATAGGCAAGCAGGTAATAGCGGAGGTAGTCTGCCGGAAGGCCCTTGTCGAGGTAGTCCTCGTTTGTCCAGACCACGTAGCCCCGGGACTTCGAGAACTTGTGGTCGTCGACTTTGACCATCCCGCTTGCAACGACCGCGTAGGGTTCGCCGTATCCGGCACCGTGAAGGATCCCCGGCCAGAAGATGCAGTGGTGGTATATGATATCGCCGCCGATGAAGTGCGTGACCCGGTTATCCCCGCACCAGTATCTCCTCCAGTCTTTACCGTTCTTTGCCGCCCACTCTTCCGTGAACGCGATATAGCCGATGGGGGCATCGACCCAGACATAGACCACGAGGTCGTCGCGGCCCGGGAACTTCACGCCCCATTCGAGCGTCCGGGTGATGCACCAGTCGTGGAGTTCTTCCTTGATCCAGCCGATGGCATAGTTCTTCGCGTTACTTGTTCCCCTGAGTTTGTCAAGATAGGGAAGCAGGTAGTCCTTAAAAGCCGACAATCTGAAGAAATAGTGCTCCTGGTCGCGGAACTCCGCCTTTGTCCCGCAGACCTTGCAGACCGGGTCCTTGATCTCACCGGGTTCGAGGTGCTTGCCGCAGCCCTGATCGCACTCATCGCCGCGGGCCTGCTTGCCGCAGTAGGGGCAGGTGCCTTCCACGTACCGGTCCGGGAGGAATCGTTTGCACTTCGGGCAGTATGCCTGGTGGACGACCTGCTTGTAGACATAGCCGTTTTTGACCAGCCGTTCCATAATCTCCTGTGTCCGGTGGTGGTTTGCCGGGTCGTCGGTCATACCGAAATGGTCGAAGACCACCCCGATCCGTTTGAAGGTTTCATCGAAGTGCTTATGATACTTTTCAGAGAGTGCCCGGGGTGTTGTTCCCTGTTCTTCGGCAGAAACGACAATCGGCGTCCCGTGGTTGTCGGATCCGGAAACAAATACGACTTCTTCACCCGTCCGCCGCATATAGCGGACGTAACAGTCGGCGGGGACGTACGTTCGCAGATGCCCGAGATGGCAGGGCCCGTTCGTGTACGGAAGCCCGCAGGTAACCAGCAGCGGTGGCTTTGTCATTGAAGTACTTTTTAGCATCCGATAGGTAATAATTCCTGTACCATGGCAAAGTTCGTCCCGCTCCCGACACGGGCATTTGGCGCGGAACCGGGCATCCCGGATGTAGCCGCGCTTGCCGGCTGGATCGCGGAACACCGGGGAACGGCAGCGGATCTCACGGGATGCAAGCTCGATCTCTCCCTTGCGCCGCAGCTGGAGGCAGGGATCACTGCACCCTGCGTCGGGGGGCTCTTCTGCCGGGATCGGGTTGTCGAATCCTTTACCGGGTTAAATGAAAAAAGGGACACGATCACCGGTGAGATCGATATCGAAGGCACAGCCCTTACAGCGGATGCCGCCATACTTGCCGCACAGAAGAAAAATGTCTGGTGCGCCCTCCCCGCCCCGTCAGAACTAGGGATTACCGATGCTTACTATCACGATGAGGACGAACGGGAAGACGCGGTTGCTGTTGCCTACGGAAAAATAATGCGGAATATGCGGGATGCCGGGATCGGGGGGCATATCCTTATCGCAAAAAAGGCGGTTCCCTGCGACATAGCCCCCCTGGCCCGGAAAAATGTTTTCTTTTTTGTTCCCTCGGCCTCAAAAGAGGATCTGGAGACCCTCCTGGAATACCAGAAAGAAGTTGCGGTAGGACCCTCCCCGGCCGTGGACCTGTCCTCGCTCACCGATGAGTTCGAAATTAACCGGGTTTTCCTTATCGATCCGGATGAGGATGCCATAATGTCGGCCCTTTCATCGTTTGACCCGGATCAGATCTCCGTTGGCGGGTATTGTACAGGTGCTTGCGATACCTACTGGAAAAAACTTGCCAAATCCGCTGTTTACAGAAAATAACCCGGAAAATAATGCCGCAGTACCGGAATTATAGTCCTGCTCCCCCAATTTCAGGCAAACATTAATAACGACAGATAAAAAGCAATGATACAATAAAGTGTGATAGTATGCAGTCTTCCTATCGCTTCACGTTCACGGGTAGAAACGCCGCAGGAGAGCCGGTATGAAGAGCAGATCCCTTTTTTTTGGGACCCTTGTCTTCTGCCTGCTGGTGCTCATGGCAGGGCCTGTTGCTGCGGATAAACCGGTTGCATCGTTTATTGCGAATATCTCCTACGGCGGCACCCCGCTTACGGTCCAGTTCATGGATTCGTCTCTTAATTCCCCCACCGGGTGGACCTGGCTGTTTGGCGATGGCGGGACCTCGTATGTCCAGAACCCGGTGCATACATACACCACAGCGGGTTCCTACACGGTGACCCTGATCGCGAAAAATGCCGACGGGCCGGATACGCTTACGAAAAACGGATATATCCTCGCCCAAAAACAGGCAGCGGTCCCCGTTGTTGATTTTACTGCAAACGTTACCGGGGGTACAGCCCCGCTTTCGGTAAAGTTTGTCGATACCTCGACCAACTCCCCGACCGCATGGATCTGGTCGTTTGGCGATGGCGGGACGGCGACCGCGCCGGATCCTGTTCACACCTATCTTACCGATGGTGTGTATACCGTGACTCTTACTGCCACGAACTCGGCAGGAAGCAATACTGTATCGAAGAGTGCATACATCACGGTAAGCAAGGCGACCGATCCCCCAACGGCACTCTTTAAATCTACAAAGACCTCGGGAAATTCCCCTCTTGATGTCCAGTTCATGGACGCCTCCACCAACTCTCCGTCGGCATGGACCTGGTCGTTTGGCGATGGCGGCACTTCCACGCTCCCGAGCCCGGCCCACACCTACACGGCACCGGGCAGTTACACGGTCACGCTCACCGCTACCAATTCTGCAGGAAGCGATACGATCTCCCAGTCGGGATATATCACCGTGAAGGCTTCACTGCCCATCTCCTCGTTTACATCAAATGTCACATCGGGTGCAAAACCCCTGGTCGTGCAGTTCACCGACACTTCGAATAATACCCCGACCGGGTGGTACTGGACCTTCGGGGATGGCGGGACTTCCACACTCCAGAACCCGGTATACACCTACACCTCGCTCGGAACCTATGCAGTCTCACTCGGTGCTTCGAATTCTGCCGGCAGTAATACCACAACCCGAAGCGCGTATATCAAGGTCACCAACGCTGTAACCCCGCCGGTTGCCTCGTTTAACGCCAACATCCGGTCCGGAACAGCCCCGCTTACGGTCATGTTCACCGATACTTCGACGAATTCCCCGACCGGGTGGCAATGGACGTTTGGTGACGGGACCTTCAATACCGAGAAAAACCCTTCGCATACCTATACGACAGGAGGTACGTATTCGGTCACTCTTACCGCAGTTAACTCCGGCGGGAGCAATGTATCCCTGATGCCGGG